>DUPA01000094.1 GCA_012838515.1 Natronincola sp.
CGAGGTCCAAATTCTTCTTGTAATTGTTCCATCCAATTCAAAACAAGATCCAAACCTAGGCGATCGGCCATTTCCAGGGGCCCTTGTGACATGTTCCAACTTTCTTTAATTATTGTTTCTGCCGCATGTGCATCACAGACTCCCTCGTCAAGTAAGTAGGCAGCCTCGTTGATCAATGCCATAAGTGCTCTGGGGTTTACTAGACCCGGACTTTCGTGAATGGGAATCACTTTCTTTTCTAGTCTGGTGGCGAATTGTTTTACGACTTCCATCGCTTCATCAGAAGTATGGTTGATTCTTACCAGTTCAGCAACTGGCACATCTGGGACAGGTGGGATAAAGTGTAAACCAACTAATAAATTGTTACGATTAATGCCGCGAGATAGATCCGAAACCCTTAACGTGGCACTTGTTGTGATAAATACAACCTCAGGACGGCAAATGTGATCAGCAGTGCGCAATAGCTCTTGTTTAGTGTAAAAATGATCAATTGTCGCCTCAATAACCAAATCTACTTTGCTCAATTCTTTTAGATCGAGAGTGTAGCTAATGCGTCCGAGAATAAGCCTCTTTTCAGCCTCAGTAATACTCCATTTGGCGAGTTTTCGGTCAAGGCTGTGCTCTATTCGTCTAAGGGCATCTTGCCCACCTGCACCTTGCGAGAAAAGGACCACATCATACCCTTTGCTTGCCGCGTTTTCAGCAATGCCCCGTCCTAACCTGCCGGCACCCAGCACCGCTATTTTGCGAATTTCCATGACTATAACCTCCTATATTACTACTTCTTGATACCTGAATTAAAAGTTCCCTTTTTGCTAATTCTAAAACAAAGTACGGTTTCCTGCTTATTTTTCACTGTTTTTGGTTGCTATTTAGCACCGTTATGATAAAATATCCACAATACATGCGATGTAATAATAAAGGAGGCAGCTAAAGTGGATTTTAATGAAAAATTCGGAAGAGAGGGTATTACATTTGATGATGTGCTCTTAGTACCCAATGCATCCGAAGTCATACCTTCAGAAGTACATACCGCTACTCGCTTTTCAAGAAATATTAGTCTTAATATACCCCTTGTGAGTGCTGGGATGGATACGGTTACCGAATCCCGCATGGCTATTGCCATGGCAAGAGAAGGTGGTCTGGGTGTAATTCACAAGAATTTATCAGTATATGAACAGGCTAGTGAAGTGGATCGTGTTAAGCGTTCAGAAAGTGGTGTAATTGTAGATCCGTTTTATCTTAGTCCCCATCATCTTATTAGCGACGCATTAGCTTTAATGGCACGTTATCGCATTTCGGGCGTACCTATCGTGGATAAAGATCGTAGGCTTGTGGGTATTTTAACTAATCGCGATCTGGTTTTTGAAGAGAATCTAGATCAACCTATCGGTAATGTAATGACTAAGGAAAATTTAGTTACCGGACCGGTAAATACCACTTTAGAGCAGGCAAAAGTAATTCTCCACAAACATCGCATTGAAAAGCTACCTTTGGTAGATGAAAATTACGTATTAATGGGTTTGATTACAATCAAGGATATTGAGAAAGCACGTCAATTTCCCAATGCCGCTAAAGATAGTAAGGGTAGGTTAGTTGTTGCCGCGGCCGTAGGTGTCGGCCCCGATCGGACTGAACGGAGCAAGGCCCTAGTTGAGGCCGGCGTTGACGCATTGGTGATAGATACGGCACATGGGCACTCAAAAGGCGTCATAAATGCTCTTATCGAGCTTAAGAAGCTATTTGGTGATAAGGTTGACATTATTGCGGGTAACGTTGCAACAGGAGCAGCCACTAAAGATCTTATTGAAGCGGGTGCTGATGGAGTTAAAGTGGGTATAGGACCCGGTTCTATTTGTACAACTAGAGTGGTTGCAGGTGTAGGTGTTCCTCAGCTTTCAGCTATCTGGGACTGCGCACAAGTCGCAAGAGCCTATGATATTCCCATTATTGGCGATGGTGGCATTCGTTATTCAGGTGATGTAGTTAAGGCATTAGCTGCTGGAGCCCATAGTGTAATGTTAGGTAGTATGCTCGCCGGTACAAAAGAAAGTCCCGGTGAAACTGAAATTTATCAAGGACGTAGCTATAAGGTTTACCGTGGTATGGGATCTTTAGGTGCCATGAAATCGGGAAGTAAAGATCGTTATTTTCAAAGTGATGCCGAAAAGCTTGTGCCCGAAGGTATAGAGGGACGCGTTCCTTATAAGGGTTCGTTGACCGATTCGATCTACCAGGTAGTAGGCGGCTTGCGGGCCGGTATGGGCTATTGTGGTGCTCCTGATCTCGAAGCACTCTACCAGCACAGTCATTTCGTGAGAATAACGGCGGCCGGAACCATTGAAAGTCATCCCCATCATGTGCAGATTACAAAAGAAGCACCAAATTATGGGATGTAAATAGTTTATCGTAAGGGGGGACATCCCCTCTTTTTGTTTTGGAGTGATAAATATGGACAGAAATAGATCTTTGTTACGCTTTGTACTGGTGAGTCTTGCATTATTATTCTTGATTGCTAATTTACTTTCTCCCACTATTGAGTATAGTTTGATATTTCTAGTGATTAATCAAGCCCTTTTAGGTGTCGGCGGCTTTTTAGGTTCTCCAAATAGAGTATTTCGCTATCCAACTATGAAGAGTTTTTTTCAGGGCATTCTATGGGGACTAATGATCTTCGTGGTAAATAGTATTGTGGGTAGCATAACCATAACAATAGCATCATTTTTTTTAGAAAATGAACAGATTAGGAAAATGATCTCCCAAGATCAAGCAGGGGTTGTCTCGTTATTAAAAACAGGAAACCCGCCAATAATACTTATCATGGGTTTCCTATTGATATTTGGTGCTCCCTTATCGGAAGAACTTTTTTTTAGAGGTTTTCTAATCAGTTCTTGGAAAGAAAATGTTGGAACAATACGAGCTATTTTTCTTTCGGCACTTCTTTTTTCTATTCTTCATTTTTACGTTTTGCAATTCCCACAAGTTTTAGTATCAGGCATTCTATTGGGAACTTTATTTATACGGACAAAAAATATTGCTATCCCAATGATTGCCCATGGGATAGTAAATGCTTTGGGATTAGTAATTGTTTTAATCCAGCTATAACTTCCAAAATTGGTTAACATCAATTACAAAAACAATGGCTCCACCCGCTTCAATCTCAATCGGTACCCCAATCGCGGTGGGGAGCTCAGGTGTAATTTGAGGAATAACTTTTTTCCGTGGGGCACATGTTGAGCGAATGATGCTCAGTACCTCTTCTATCTGTTCATCTTCCACACCAATTAGTAAGGTTGTATTTCCTTGGAGTAAAAATCCACCGGTGCTAGCGAGTTTGGTTGCCTGAAAACCTTTATCTACGAGCGCTTCTACTAAAAAGGCCACATCGTTATCTTCAACGACTGTGATCACTAATTTCATAGTCTAATCCCTCCTATTGTGTTATTCTTAAATTAATCTAGCGTTAGCAGTTGAACCTTGCCAGTTTTCTTGTTAAGATTAAATTGAGGCATGACTCTTCTGCGGACTTCTTACGA
>DUPA01000095.1 GCA_012838515.1 Natronincola sp.
CTATAATCTTCTACATATGCTTTGTTATTATTGATAGATGAAAATGTCATGCCATCTTTACCGTATGCGTATAATCTTGTCACTAAACTTCTTGTATCCACTGTTCTTTGAATACTTTTCATATTCTTTCTATAACTAAATAACGCACCACTATCTTTCCCGCCAAATGTCAGTAAATGAACTAAACGATTCGCACTATCAAAAATTAAATCTCCACCATGGATATTTTGCACTTCTCGTAATATAGATAATGCATTTTTCTCCTCTGATTCCCACGTCCGCTTTGTAGTTACATTCACATTTCCAACAGACCACTCCGTTCCTTCTAACGCATATTTCATCGGGACATCAGCAGTATCTGCATTAAATTCAATAGGCTGTTTGTCCGTACTAAAAGCTAAGTCATAAAAATCTGCTTCTGCATATACGTGAGTGATGATATTACCTTCTTGGCTTTTTTCATCCGTTATCGTTCGTATGCGATACACATCGTCTACGATTTGAATTTGTTTTTCGTTTTCAATACTTTCCCTTTTTAAATCATGAAAAGGAATCTTAAACTCTAAGATGTCAGCACCATTAATTTCACTTGTAACAATGACATCAAACGCATTTTCTAAAACTGCATCCCATGCTCCATTACTATCCAAAACGACAGGCCTAGCAAATCCAAGCTTTTCATAGGCGGGTTTTGGTATATCATGCAATACAACTTCTATTAGTTTCGGTGTTTTCGTTTCATCTTCTGTCGTTAAAGTAATGCGATAGCGGATATAGGCTCTATTAGGTGAAATTAATTCACCTGTTGGTCCAATTGTTTGCCACGAAGTCCAATCCTCAAGGTCATCTGATGTGGATGTTTCTACTAAACTAATCGCAGTTGTTCCAGCAATATATTCACTAGTTACTGAAACTCTACCATTGCCACCTAAACTACACTTTTTAGGTATTGTATAGAGCACACCACTACCTGGATACTTGTTATCTTCTTGCTTTAAAATAACAGCACCTGGTTCCGTTAATGCATCGACTTGGGATGCACTATCTGCACCATTTGCTTGAATAGAAGATTTAAAATGTAAGTGTATATCTTCCATTGTTAACTTTGAATCTTTCTCAAAAAACCAATCATCAAAACCACCAGCATAGTAATACGTATCTTGTAACATACCCACGACAATGTCAGCGGTACATTCTTCATTCAATACACCTGTATAATTTCTTACAGGTGATTGCCAAGTTGCCCCGTTCGACCTGTCACCGATAAAGTTTTGAATTGTTTTATCAGTCCTATTAATGATTGTTGTGATAAAATACCACCCATTATTTACAAAGCTAATACTTGGTATCTCGGATGTATCATAAAATAATGTCCCGGCATTGTTATAAAGCATTAATCGTAGTCTTCCTTGATATAACGACATATAAAGGATTGGTTGTCCTGGGCCATTTCTTGTACTAAAAATAGGAATAAACGTTTGACCAATTGAATAGGTTGTTGGATTTATCCAGCCACCGACAACAATTTTCTCCCCTAAATCAGTAAAAAAGCTACCATCATTGGTAGCGGTGAGATACGTCTTTTCACTTGTTGGATTGACAATATTCTGCC
>DUPA01000096.1 GCA_012838515.1 Natronincola sp.
AACCGGTTAGACATCCACTTCCCGGAGTTTGTGACAGTGTTTAAGAACTGGCGTGGAAAGGCTGCATGGATAGCACTACGCCGCTTCTCCACACCCGAACGGATGGCTGAAGCAGGGGCCCAAGAAATACTACTTGCCTGGCGGGAAGAAATGAAGAGGCCAAGCCTTAAAAGGGCACAGGCTCTATGCTCGATTGCCGAGCAATCGGTTGGTCGAGCCGAGTGTAGCGTGTCTGCGGTGATGAGTCTACAAAACATCATGACAGAGTATGAACTTCTTATGATGCAAATGGAGCAAGTGGAAGACGCCATGCAGGAGAGTCTTATCGAGATTCCTCATGCTGCAGAACTGTTGGCAATTAAGGGGGTCGGCATGGTTGCCGTTGCCATTTTCGTAAGTGAGATTGGTGACATCCGGCGATTTAAGGATCCCCGGCAACTAATCAAATATGCTGGCTTGAATCTGCGTGCAAACAGCTCGGGTAAATACAAAGGAAAAACCACGATCAGTAAACGAGGACGTAGTCGACTTCGTCATGCATTGTACCAGACCATGATTCCGATTCTTGCAACAAACGAAGAGTTTCGTTCGTTGCACCAGCGTAACCTAACTCGCATACAGAACCCTTTGACAAAGATGCAATCACTCATCGCACTGTGCGGGAAGCTTTTGAGAGTCATTTTTGCCCTGCTGAAAAAGGGCACCAAGTATGATCCCAGTAAAATCAAGGTCGTAATGGCTGATGCAGCGCAAGCGGCATAAAAGGTTGTGACAGCCTAGTCGTATGATTCTGTTCAAAGTCCCATGAGTACCTGTTCTCAAGCCGCTGAGAATGGTCTGATTTAAGAGCAAGTTGAAATTTTTGAACTTGGTACCAATAACACAGATTTACCATCATTTTGAGCCGGGGCAGTCAAGCGCAATACTTTCCATTAGGGCATTGACCCAGCTAAGGAGCATGATTGACGTTCCACCTCTAGGATAGACAGTACGAAGGAATTTGGCACAAGATGCCGTAAGACATGGGAGGTTTGTCACCTAGAGTGTTTGTGGAATCCTGAGGCCACAATAAAGAAAAACCATGCGGTTCTCTTTGTTGTACTCACTTTTCTAGAACACATTAGGATAAGACATTTCCTAGAGGTTGTGCTTGAAGTGAAGAAAGTGAAATACTGCGGTATCAAGAGTAAAACGGAGGAAAAGAAATATCATTAAGGGAGAGATAACTTTCTCTGCCTGCTGTGTGATCGTCTTGTTCGTCTTGGTTGTCAGTTCTAAATCTTTTTAAGTTTTTTCTTTCTTGGTTTAGCTTACAGGCAGTATGGGAGTATTCACGTAAAGAGAGGTTTCCTGCGGTAAAGATATTATAACTGCGAATACCTGCCCAGTAAATTTGGGATGGGGGTCTTTTGACCCAGTTACCTCTATTAATGCTTAGGCTACCGATTGTTCCGTCAGCATTTGCTTGAACAAGTTTTTTACCACATTCGTGTTCTAACTTGTCTAAACGCCTTAGAAAGTTACCCGGATTTGTTTCGCCTGTTAAGGTTAAGTAGTATAAGGCGTAGGGGACAATTAGAAAATATTTGGCTCTAGTTTGAATGGTTGATGTGCCCGGGAAAAACAAATTGGCGAAACCGTCACGAATGGGGGAAATACCTAATTCATCTACGGTGTCGTCTTCTGATAAAAGATCTATTACACTGAGAACTTTTTTACGATCTTCTTTTGAATAATCTAACCAGCCTAGTTGCATTGTTTGCTCCTTGTCCTGAATTTTAGTTCATCTTCTTTGCGAGTGTTGATTTCCCTTCTGTTTACATGGTTTATGGTAAATACTAAAGCAATATTCAGAACTTTTAGCAATTAAAGGTTATTACTTTGTGAAACTTTCAGCATGAAGAAGGTTTTACATATTCTTCAAGGAACTATTATCCATGTTATGAAACATTGTTTTAAAGAAGGATTTCCCCATATATTTAGTCAAGTCCATAATCTTGTGTAAAAGTAATTAGTACAATGTTCATCTTTGTTTCATGTTCACATTTTTATATAAGCTTTGGAGCTTTCAAGCCATTTGTCTTGTTGGTCTATTAAAACAGCAC
>DUPA01000097.1 GCA_012838515.1 Natronincola sp.
ACGGGGCTTCCAATCGTGGAATTGATGATGTGCGGGAGCTAAGGGGACAAGTTCAGTTTACTCCAATTAATGCGCAATATAAAATATATATAATTGACGAAGTGCATATGTTGACTCCCGAGGCGTTTAACGCACTGCTAAAGACCTTAGAGGAACCCCCTTCACACGTAATATTCATATTCGCCACAACGGATCCCCACAGGTTACCCCCCACTATTTTGTCTAGGGTACAGCGGTATGATTTTCGGCGTTTTTCAGTGGAGGATGTCTTGGTTAGATTGAAAACCGTAGTAGAGGGCGAAAAGCTTAGCGCAGATGATGACGCTTTAAGGCTAATGGCGGAGCATGCGGCGGGCGGTATGCGTGACGCTTTGGGGATTTTAGAAAAGTGTGCATCTTTTACCGATGTAATCAATTTACCATCTGTGGAGGAAGTCTTAGGTGTAGTTCCCAGCGAACAGGTGACGTCGTTTGCTAGGCTACTATTTGACGGTACGCCCGTGGAAACTTTTAAGATAATTGATGATATACACAATAGTGGTAAGGATCTCAGCCAATTTGCCCATAGTGTTATCGCTGAATTAAGACGCCGTCTTCTAAGCGGAGTTCAAGGTGAAGATGAGAATTCAAAATATGAATCCCTTAGGATTACTGCCATTGAAATTTTTTCGGAAGCCTTAAAAGATATGCGTTTTGCTCAGGATCCCCGTATACCCTTTGAAGTTGCCACTTTAAAGGTATTGGATTGGAAAGAACCCCTCAGTATACAGGATATTGACGGAGCCATAATAGGTGAACTCGAACAAAAAATAGAAGCTTTAGAAAAGCAAATTCTTGATTTAGGTTCGAAGATTGCTTCTGCCGGTGGCGGTGCGTCTCGTGCGACTAGCGAGGCAGCGATGATTCAAAAACCGCGACTACAGCCGTCTGCTACAGATAGCGAACGCACAGCTACACTACAAGATATTTGGTCAGAGTTTTTGCAGGAACTTCGTCAAGAGAAACTTATGCAATGCGAAGCATTTTTAAAAGAAGGATCTCCCGTCGAAGTTGTTGGAAACGAAGTAATCGTTGCATTTCCCAAAGACCGTGGCTTTCATAAAGCAAGTATAGAACAGGATAATCATCGGGAACCCGCTGAGCGTATTTTGTCCAAAAAGATGGGCTTGAGTTTGCGAATTACATGCATTTCCCAAGAAGACAAACATAAACAAGTAACAAGGAAGACAAAAATACAAAAACAAACTGCTAAAAAGAAAGAAAAATCTGAAGTAAAAAGACAAACTTCCACCGTTTCTAAACAAGAGGAAAGTGATTCTCAAGATTTCATTAATGTAAGTTTAGAAACTTTTGGAGGTAAAATCTTCACTAAATCAGAAGAGTGAACAAAAAAAGAACTGAGGTGGATTTTATGGGAATGAATATGCAAAAAATGATGCGTCAGATGCAGAAAATGCAGTCCGATCTTGCTAAGGCGCAAGCTGAGTTAGAAAACATGACAGTGGAAGGAACTGCCGGTGGTGGCGTAATTACCGTTATAGTAAATGGCCATCAAGATATTCGGGAAATCAAGATTGATCCTGATGCTGTTGACCCAGAAGATGTTGAAATGCTAGAAGATCTCATTTTGGCGGCAGTTAACGATGGGATAAGAAAGTCACGGGAATTATCAGCTAATGAGCTCGAAAAGGTAACCGGACAGGTTAATCTCCAAGGACTACCCCCGGGATTATTTTAAAATGTCACGTTACCCAAAACCTATGGCTCGTTTAATTGAAGAATTAACGCGCTTGCCCGGAATAGGACCAAAAACGGCCCAAAGGTTGGCTTTCTTTTTAATCAACCAATCCTCAACGGATGTGCAAAGCCTTGCGGAATCGATGTTAGAGGCAAAACAACGCACTCATTATTGTTCGCGGTGCTTTCATTTTACCGAAGATGATACGTGTATTATCTGTAGAGATTCGCGCCGGAACGAGAATTTTATTTGTGTAGTTGAAGAACCTCGAGATGTGATAGCCATGGAGAGAACAAAAAGTTTTAATGGAGTGTATCATGTTCTGCATGGTTCCATATCTCCTTTAGAAGGTGTTGGTCCGGATCAGCTTCGTATTAAAGAGTTGATTGCCAGAATTAGACCCGAAGTAGAGGAAGTTGTGTTGGCGACAGATCCTAATGTTGAGGGCGAAGCCACCGCAATGTACTTGGCTAGAGTTTTGAAGCCCATCGGAGTAAAAGTGACGCGGATGGCACATGGAATGCCAGTAGGCAGTGACCTCGAATATGTGGATGAAGTTACGCTTTCTAAAGCATTAGAAGGTCGACGAGAATTATGACTACTAGAATAAACCACCCTATGAACGGTAATACTAATTAAGGTATTACTAGAAATGGGGTGGTTTTTTGTCGAGTAGTTTGACGAGCAAATTGTGGGATTTAGCCAGTAGACTTCTTGATGAAGTAGATGAAGAAATCCCTTCTGCCATAGGCGATTCTAAGCACGAACTATTAGACAAAGCGCGCTTGGCTAAGGAGGAATGGCTAGCAGCACAAACGTATTTCAATTACGCTGTTGAACAGGAATTGATTGATCATGCGATTCTTTCGTTGCAAGCTGCTGAACGCAAGTATATGTATTGGTTGAACAAAGTGAAGGCCTTCGATCTGGAATAAGGTCATAATAACGGTGCACTCACAATAATATATAAGGACGAACCTAAGTGAGGTGAACCGAATGAACCTATCCGTAATCATAGCCTATATCGTGGGTGTTTCCATTGTTGTCTTATTAGGAAGACTCCTTGTCGTTCCCCTGAAGGTTGTATTTAGGCTAATAGTAAATGCCATAATAGGTGCCGGTATTCTACTGGTGATTAATCTAGTTGGTGCGTTTTGGGAATTTAGAATAGGAATCAACCCCATAACTGCTCTAGTTGTTGGTTTGATGGGTGTGCCCGGTGTGATATTGTTAATTGCCCTTCGTCTTATACTGTGAAAATAGTTCGTAAACACATCTAGGATATTAATTAACATTTTAATCCATTATGGGTATAAGGGAGTAGTCTTTCGAACGGAAGAACTCTGTTTATACCATGAACAAACCTTTGCGGGGGTTTATTGTGCGTACAAAAAGAATTTGATTTTAACTGTTGACATTAGGTAACGGTCCATGATAACATACAACTTGTCGCACCG
>DUPA01000098.1 GCA_012838515.1 Natronincola sp.
ACGCCTTCTCAGAAGCACTCTTCGAAACTATACTCATCTATTTCACCCCTTTCTATACAAACATTTCTTCTAGATAAGCTTTTTTCGTTGCCTTAAGTTTCATAACTTTAGCCTCTTGCATTGCTATTCTTTCATCGAGCTTTCTAAAGAAAGAACCTATTTTTTGTTGTTCTTCTAGCTTTGCAACTCGCAGAGGTATACTTTCTATAGTATTTTTTGATAGACTGGGCACACCCGTAGATTCATCCATTGCTCTCCAATCTACCTTTTGACACATTAGATAAAAATAATATAAGTCGCAATTTAATATAGGTGTAAGAAAGAATAATGTATCAACAGTCCAAAAGGGTAGAGTGTAGTAGGTTTGCCGGACACGCGGAAAGAATCTATAATTCAAGATAGAAAGGGTGTGTCCGAAGTGACAGAAGTAACAGAAAACAAATACGCTAAACGTTACGATCCTGAATTCAAAAAAGAGATTGTTAGACTGGTTGAAGAACTAGGGCAATCTCCTTCCCAGGTAGCTCGTGATGTCGGGGTTTCACCCCAAACCATCCGTGCCTGGGTCAAAAAGTTTGGTCAACAGGGGCCAAAGATTTTCCCGGGTAAAGGGCATCTTCATCCAGCCGATGAAGAACGGCGTCAACTTACAAAGCAAATTAAGGACCTTGAAGAGGAAAACGCGATATTAAAAAAAGCCATGGCCATCTTCGCAAAGAACGGGAAGTAATATATCAATTTATTAAGGATCATCGCTCCGAGTTTTCCGTTAAGAAGATGTGCCTGGTTTTGGAAGTTAGCCGGAGCGCATTTTATGGGTGGATGAACCGCCCATCATCTAAACGCCGTATGGAAGACGCTGTCTTGAAAGAGAAAATCAAAACAATATTTCTAAAATCTAACAGTACCTATGGTCATCGGCGAATAAAGAAAGATTTGCGCAAACAGGGTACTAAATGCAGTAAGGCCCGGGTCATTCGTCTTATGAAGGAACTCCGGCTTGTACCGATACAGACCAGAAAATTCAAAGCAACAACCAATTCCAAGCACTCACTGCCGTGTGCGCCAAACCTACTGCAAAAAGATTTCAGTGCAGCGGCCCCTTGTGAGAAATGGGTGGGTGATATCACATATGTGCCCACAGAAGAAGGCTGGTCCTATCTGGCAACAGTAATCGACCTTTTTTCCCGCCGTGTGGTGGGATGGGCGTTATCGGTCCGCATGACAAAGAAACTTGTCATCGACGCCATAAACATGGCGATTATTAACGAGCGGCCACCGAAAGGCCTAATATTTCATTCGGACAGAGGTTCGCAATACGCATCTTATGATTTTCAGGATTTACTTAGGGATAGGGGCATTCTACAGAGCATGAGCGCCAAGGGAGACTGTTATGACAATGCTTGTGCAGAATCATTCTTTGCCACTATAAAAAAGGGGCTAATCCATAGGCGGAAATTCATATCTCGCTCAGAAGCAACGCTGAGTATTGTAGATTACATCGCCCGCTGGTATAACCCTCACCGGATCCACAGCTTACTTGGCGATTTATCGCCGATGGAGTTCGAAGTGGCATATTACCGGCAAAATTGCAAAGTCGCTTAGCAATTCGTCGATATTAAACGTAAAGATGTGAATCCCTTAGTTAGTTTACCTTACTCGTGTCCGGTAAGGACGGGGCACTCCAGACAATATCCCCCCTCGCAGTTATCCTTTTTGAAGGAATTGACAAATCTTGAGAGAAATTATACTAGGTCATTAATTTGGTAGGGGGTTTATCATGAGAAAAAAGACTATAATCACAGGCGCCCTTGTATTGACACTATTATGCATCTATCCGTTAACAAGGGTTGTACAAGCAAGTGAGGCAAGTATCTATAACTTTGACGAGGAACAAAAGGTGGAAGATGCCTTTTTCATGGCAAAAAGGCCCGTTTCGTTTACCCTTTGGCAACAGGTCTTAAACTGGGCAACAAGTGATGAACGGGGCCCGAATAAATACAACTTCAAAAATGCAGGCCCGAATAATGGTTTTAAAAAGGATGAACCCGTAAGCGGTATTTCTTGGCGGGATATGATTGTCTGGTGTAATGCCTTTACGGAGTATTACAATACCGTTACCCAAAATAGCGACCGTGACTGTGTCTACTTGATCGGAGGAGGAATAATTCGCGATTCTGACATGAAAAATTCTGATTGGCAAGAAATCACCTTTGACCCAATTGCCACAGGCTACCGTCTCCCAACTTCAAAAGAATGGGAGCATTTGGTTGCCCAGCGTGAAGAACACTTTGGCATCTGGGAAATATGGTATGATATTGATTGCCATACTTTGCAAAAAAGTGTTGCCATTCCGGAAACACAACTATTTGGCGAGGAAAGATTTACGGAAACAACAATCTGGGATGACGTCGGTTTTCGCCCGGTAAGAAACCAATAGGAAATTAACACGAAGTCCCCCACTTCGGGCCACGTCAAGTGAGGGACCTCTCGCCTAGTTTTCGTTAACAGAAAGTACTGTCACTAATAAATCTTTCTAGCCCTATTTCCCTCCACCTCGCACCTTCACGTCTTTGCGAATTTCTTCAAAACAAGCGTCATCGACCCTTCCCATCTCACGAAAAGCGGCCGCAGCGGCGCCCATCGTCTTAAAGTTCAGTTGGGTACCCTTGCCATCCGCGAGATATTCAACTGCCCTATCGGGCGCAATTCCGAATCGCCCGTTGGAATATATCTCTTCAATATGCCCATTTGTCGTCCCTAAATCCTCTTGCTGCTTATTAAAATGCTTTTGGGATTTACCCGTTATTACTGCCATGAATATAAATCCAATAATACTTGATCCTATGGCAGTTAAAGCCATAATCCAGTTATTAATAAACATCATCGTAATTGAACCAATAAACATAGTAATTGCAGCCACAAGCTTGCTGGCGCTTTGATTCAAAGACGATCCAATTATATCAACATCGTTGGTAACACGACTAAGAATATCCCCATAACTTACTCGGTCAAAATATTTTAGGGGTAGTTTGTTTATTTTTAGAGATATGTCCCTCCGCAGATTCTTACTAATAGCTTGAGTTGCCGTAGCTAATATATAACCTTGTGATAAGGTTAGCACCATAACGGAACCGTAAAGAACAGCCAAGAATATGACCATGCCTTTTACTACATTTAAATCAACTGTAGTAACAATGGGAGCATCACTAACTAAAGCCGGCAATCCTTTCACGATCTCGTTCGTTAAATTCCCCATTTGGTTTGGGGCTATAATTTGCAATATTGTTGCAGTAGCGGACAACACAAGAACTATAATAAATGCAGGCAAATAGCTTCGACTGTAAGCAAGCAATTTACCCCATCCTTGAGGATCTTGGGATTCTTTTGTTTTCAACTTACTCATGATGCGAGCTCCTCCTCACTAAGTTGTCCTCTGGCAATTTCACGATACACCTCGCATTTTTGCAACAACTCTTTATGTTGCCCATGCCCTACTACTCTGCCCTCATCTAATACAATAATTTGATCTGCATCTATAATCGTTCCAATTCGCTGGGCTACTATTATTGTAGTGACTTCTGCTGTCTCTTCTTTCAACATTGTGCGCAAAGC
>DUPA01000099.1 GCA_012838515.1 Natronincola sp.
GTTCTGGTGGTAGAATTCAGGAAAATTATCAAATGGGTATTGAATCATTAGGTGAAGATCGGCTAAAAGCAGATCGGGAAACAATTGAAATGGCTTGCACCATAATGAACACCCTCGGTGAAACCTATATTTTAGAGATGGGCTCCAGTACTTTCTTAGATGAGTTTTTTAGAGAAATTGAGCTGGATTTTGCAGATGAGTCGGAGGTTAGGGATCTAATCGCCAGAAAAAATCGTCATGCCTTAAAGGATAAACTAGCTGCGCTTGGCCTTCAAAACACAGTGTTAGATTCGATCTTTGCTTTAGAGGGTGAGATGTCAGAGGTTTTAGAGAAGGCCAGATCCTTTGCAATCAATGACGGAATGATTAAAGCTTTGGATTCGCTAGATAAGTTATTAGATTCGTTTACTGGTCAAGAATTTCTAGATAATATTAGGCTGGATCTTTCCTTAATGCCGGATCTTGATTATTATGACGGGGTTATTTTTAAAGGATATTGTCCCAGTATCCCACGGAAGATTATAAGTGGGGGTCGTTATGATCGCCTAACTGAGAAGTTTGGAAAGAAAGTACCGGCCATTGGATTTATGGTTGATATGGACTTAGTGACACGGATTAGGATTAGAGGGGATAAGTCATGAATACTTTAACAATTGCTATAGCTAAGGGTAGGATGGGAGAAAAGGGAGTTAGCTTCTTTAATGGGACTCCTTATGAGATTGTTAGAAATGGTGATTCGAGACGTTTGGTTTTTGAAGATAAAAGCGGTACGATAAATTTTATTTTCGTTAAGTCTGCAGACGTTGTAACTTATGTTGAACGCGGAATAGCAGACCTTGGTATTGTTGGCAAAGACATTATCTTAGAGGAAAATAAAGATATTTACGAGATCTTAGATCTTAAGTTCGGAACTTGTAGATTTGCCATTGCCGGACATAAAGATCAGTTCCCTTTAAAGAAGGATGGGGTTTTAAGAATTGCCTCCACTTATCCATCGTATGTTGAGTCTGTTTTTAGAGAACGGGAGCAAAAGATCGAGATCATTGAACTTGGAGGTTCTGTTGAGCTTGCACCCTTAATGGGGCTAAGTGATGTGATCGTAGATATTGTTGAGACCGGCAGTACATTAAAGGAAAATGGCTTAGTGGTGTTGGAAGAGCTTGATTCGATTAGCGGTAGATTGATTGCGAATAAGGTTAGTTATAGATTTAAATACGATGCAATTCAAGAAATTGAAAATGTATTGCAGGAGAAGGTTGCCCTTAATACGGCGAAGGCGAAGTAGGTGAGAATATGAAGAAATATCCTGATCAGCATGTTCATACTGAGTTTTCTCCCGATGCAGAAGCTTATTTAGAACAATATCTAGTGACTGCAAAAGAATTAGGTTTAGAGTATTTGATGGTTACTGATCATAGGGATTTTGGTAATCCACATCCGTTGTTTTTAGATCCCATTGATTATGATCATTATTTTAAAGTACTGAAAGAGCAAGAAGAAAAGCATGGAATGCCCATTCGAATCGGTGTTGAAATAGGGTATGGTGCGAAATATAGGGAAGAAATTGAAGATTTTTTGAATCAATATCCTTTTGATTTTGTTATTGCTTCAATTCATAATGGTGAAGGTAAGTGCTTTTATTCAGGTGATTTTTTCGAAGGAAAAGGTCAACACGAGTCTTACTACGAGTATTTCAAACTGGTTTTAGATATGGTTCAAAACTTTTCGAATTATGACGTTATAGGTCACCTTGATTACATTACTAGATATGGGCCTTTTGATAATAAAGTGTATTCTTTCTCTGATTTTCAGGATATTATTGATCGGATCCTTGGGATAGTAATTGAAAACAACAAAGGAATAGAGCTGAATACTTCGGGTTTAAGGGGAGAGTTAAAGACTAGATTCCCCAAGGATGGGCTTTTGCTCCGTTTTAAGGAGCTGGGTGGCAAGGTTATTACCGTAGGTTCTGACTGTCATACAAATAATGACTATTTGTCAGGAGTTAGTGATGGTATTAAACATCTTAAGTCACTGGGGTTTACTGAAGTTTCGGCTTTTAATAGGCGCAAGCGAGAAGTTATAAAAATCTAAAAAGACTAACAAAAAGCAGGGCAGAGGCCTTGCTTTTTTTATAGGAAAATTGAGTAATCCTCTTTCATGTTTATCTGGCAGGTATTTACAGGGGTTTTAGAGAAATAAAGTATGAATTCATATTATTTTCATAGGTAAGAAACGGGGGAGCGGTTTTGGCAAAAGTTAATAATGCAGACGTAGGTTTTGAACAAGAGATCTGGAAGGCGGCAGATGTTTTAAGGGGTAATATGGATGCATCAGAATATAAGCACGTGGTTTTGGGTCTGATTTTTTTGAAATATATTTCTGACGCTTTTGAACA
>DUPA01000100.1 GCA_012838515.1 Natronincola sp.
GAGACAATTGATGGTTGTAAATAAATTGCGATTCTTTAATTCTTCAACCAGCGCGGCATAAACCGATAAGGAGCCACCTGCCACACAGCCCGTTCCCGCGCAAACTAAAATCTGGGCTTTGCCTTTTTTCATTGCTTCATTATAACCTTTTTCAATGGACTTAATCTGCTCTAGGGTAGTAATCATTCCAGCTCCTCCCTCATCAAAGAATCGACTATAACTTCTATTGCTTCAGTTGTTACTTGACCATATACTTGGTCGTTAATTGTTACGACGGGGGCTAGCCCACAAGCGCCTAAACAAGAGACTGTTTCGACCGTAAACAAGCCGTCTTCTGTTGTGAACTTGCCGTCAACTAACTTTACTTTTTTACATATGGCATCGTATACGGGAATTGATCCTCGAACGTGGCATGCCGTGCCATCGCAAACCTTTATAATATATTTACCCTTCGGTTCTAAAGAAAACTGTGCGTAAAATGTGGCCACACCAAAAACCGTGGCAGGAGCAATTTGCAAAGCCCTTGCAACCTCAAATAAGGCTTCTTTGGAAAGATATCTATATTTATCTTGTATTGCTTGTAAAACCGGAATCAAAGCTGAGGATTCAGTACCCTTCTCCATAATAACAGAATGTAAAAAGTCCAAATCTAAATCTGTGCCTTCAACTTCGAGACTAGCAATCGTCATAATCCATACACCTCGCTTTTATCTTTGTGAATTAACCTTCAATGACAGTTTATCATTTCTTCGTGGAGAAAGTTGCCTTTGCTAAACTTTTAACGAAGTCTAATAAAATTCTTGACAGATCAGACTTTTTTTTGTTTTCTTTAACCAAGATCGTTAAAACTTTGGATCTTTAGACTTACGGTAAAACCCACTACCCACTAATTAGAGAGTTTTTAGAACAATGTAAAGTACGCAAAAAAACAGGACCCAGATGTGTACCGGAGCCCCGCTTACCAATTATTTTAATGTTGTACCCAAGAAAAATTCTAATTCCATTTTAAGTTGATCGACACTTTCGTAATGAATCCCTTGAATCCCGAATTCTTGGGCCGCCTCAATATTTTCCCACATGTCATCGATAAAAATTGATTTTTGAGGGTCAAGCCCATGTTTATCTAGAAGATGTTTATAAATTTCAGGTTCAGGCTTTAAGCTTTGAATATAACAGGAAATTGTTAATCCGTGAAAAAGCTTAAACCAGTCAAATTTTTCAAAAATGTATTCGAATGCTTCCTTGTGAAAATTTGAAATCACATAGAGCTTATGGCCCCTTCCGTGTAATTCACGCAGAATTTTAACCGTACCCTCTATGGGTGTCATGATACCAAACCAATGGGCAAAGACCAAGCAAATTTGTTCGCTTAATTCGGGATGTGCCATGCTAAGTCTTTCCACCGCTTGGTCCTGTGTGATTACCCCGCGATCGAGCATAATCCATTCCGGTCCTAAAAAGATAATTTTATGCAACCTGTTTACGATTTGAGGATCAGCAAACATTTCGTCCAAATATTTTTGGGGATCAAAACTAATCAGCACCCGGCCAAGATCAAAAATGATATTTTCCATAGACTACTCCACTCCATAATGCGTACTACTTATAACGATTGTAGCTGACCATGTCTTTAAAATCTTTACGCTTTTTGCTAGGTATATCATCGTCTAACGGATAACCCAACGGGATAAGTGCCACAACTTCTAAATAATCGGGTAGCCCCAATGCCGAATGTGCTAAGTCAGAATCAAAATTACATACCCAACAAGTCCCTAAACCCAAAGAAGTGGCGGCCAAAGTCAGATGGTCAACGGCAATGGCAACATCAATATCACAGTGATCTTTACCATCAGCCCGTTTCCAAGAGGTTTCGTGATTGCCGCATGCGGCTATAATCACAGGCGCTTTCTCAAACCATTCCCTAGGATAAGATCGAATTAATTGCTTTTTATACTTTTCCTCGTTAACTACGATAAAGTGGACAGGTTGATAGTTCACGGCAGAAGGAGCCAAGACAGCCGATTCTAGAATCTGCTTTATCTTTTCGTCTTCTACCACTTTATCTGCGTATTTTCTTACAGAATATCGTCTTTGTGCCAAATCTAAAAAGTTCATCTTTCCCCTCCATTAAGCTAATCAATTTCCCCGCACATCAATACTACCATTTGATGTGCAAATCTTAACTGTTGGACCTTCACCTAGCTCGATCATGGCCCACTTACCGTTGGAAACTTGGTTTCCTAAGGCAAAATTAACTCTACCGTTACTTGTGGATAAATGAAAAGTACCCTTCGTTTCGCCGGGAAAAGCCAAATCAATTTTACCGTTGGAGGTTTCAAAAATATACTCACCCTCCTCGTCTAAACCAACCCAGCCCCCAATAGAGCCGTTGGAGGTTATCACTTGGCTTGAGCCTGCAAGCTTCACATTGCCTAAATCTATTTTACCATTTGAACTGCCAAGTCTCAGCGATCCTACCCCTGATCTCAGGGTAATGCTACCATTGCTTGTATCTAAAATTAAGGGACATTCAAAACTCGCATTTATAGTAATTGCTCCGTTACTTACCCTTGCTGCAAACTTCTTAATTTGTTCAGGCGAGGCATACAAAGTTAGGCTCACTTGTGATGAGATAACTCCAAAAGGTTTCCTCAGCTTTCTGATTTCTATGTCTAGCCCATTAGCTGTGCTATGCTCTTCAACTTCAAGATCATTTAAATAATTCATCATGGTGTCATGTAAGAAACCGAAAATTTGCTTCTTCATTACAACCCTTGGTTTTTCCCCGGGTAAAACCGGATTCCATTGAATTGAGCCATTATATCCCCTAATGCTTATACTTTCTATTTCCGGTGTGAGTTCTACCTCGCGGGTTGCCGAAACCCTACCCGCTGCAAATGCTTGAGTGTTGATTAAGAATATTATGGCAACGGACAAAAGTAATATCAATAAAGTCATCTGCCTTTCCCCTCTCTCGCTAGTCTTCTGTTAGTTATATTATATTTGTGCATGATGCGAGACTCAACTGGCTAGCGATGGGATGCTTTTCAGACTTAAGGCTGAAAAACCCCGTGTCTCTTAAGAAACACGGGGTCAATACTATGCTTTCAAATCTAAATTGAGACCCATGAGACGTTTTATCCGGATCATGTGATCAAGTTGTGAATCAGATGGCAAGACTTTCACAGTTTCTCCACTGATATTGTCAACTAAATGGGCAACACTTCGTCCGATTTCTTCGTCATATGTAAATCTTAGACTATGATTTTCTTTAGTACCGTTGAAGTTAACGTCGTTAACGAAATCCACTTGTTTAATGGCTAGGCGAGGAATATTCCCCTGGACTAGGGCACTTTTTTCTCGATTCAATTCTAGCGGTTGGTCAAACACGGCACATGAAGTAATCTTCACATTCTTCACTCCTACATTAATCTCGCCATATGTTTACGACGAAATAAATGTATAACCTGCTTTAAAGGAAATATTTTTCAAAAGTTTAACTTGAATTCAAAGAATATACGGTCATAAATGATGCTTTTCGCCAAAAACTAAAACCAAGTCTTCTTTTGCTCCACATACAAACTATAAAACTCATCTTCTGATCTGGAAAGATAAACGATTCCTTCTAAGATTGCTATCACTATTAAAGCATAATTAGGGATTCGCCCAAATGCCTTGGTTACAGCGAAACCAATTGTATTAATCAGTAGGAAAACAAGCCCTGCGCCAAACATACCTAAGTAAAATTTGTGCACACCCCAAAAGCCCAAAAAGATGGCCAGCAAACCCGCGACTACCCTGTTCTTTTGTTTCGTGGATTCTTTTAGATAAGCTACATCAAAATAGACATTACCTGCCCTATCATTATCTAAGTCAAATTCAACCTTCATGCCTAAAGTGGGTATTTGTGTAGCTCTCCAATCACTTTACTGATCTCTCCCAAATTAAAGGCTCCTTAGATATCTTCGGGTCCGTGCTTTATACCTTGCAAACATTTTTCAAAGATCTCTTCAATACCTTCAGGTGACATGGGTTTATAATAATAATAGCCTTGGGCATCGTTGCATTCCCTTTCAACCAGAAATTCAAGTTGAGTAACTGTCTCCACTCCTTCTGCTAAAACCTGCAGACCTAAACTTTTTGCTAAAGTAATGATAACCTCAGTAATAGCCCGGTCCTTTTCACTTTCTTCTATACTTTGTACAAACTGCATATCTATTTTTATGCGGTCAACGGGTAAACTCTTCAATCGATTCAATGATGAATACTCTGTACCAAAATCGTCAATTGCTATGGAAGCACCTAAATTCTTGAGATCATTTAATCTTATAATAGTGTGACGGGGCTCTGTAATGGCAATGCTCTCCGTAATTTCCAATTCTAATAGTGATGGATCCATACCCGTTTCTGTACAAATTTGCTTGATTTTATCTGTTATTCGAGGATCATTAAATTGTATAACTGATAAGTTTACCGCCATACGAATGGGTGGATAACCCCGTGACTGCCATTTTTGATTCTGTTCACAAGCGGTTCTTAAGACCCAATCTCCGATGGAATTAATTAGGCCGTTCTTTTCGGCCAGAGGGATAAAAACCATAGGTGGAATTAAGCCAAGATCAGGGTGCTGCCAACGCAATAGGGCTTCAACTCCGATGATCTGGTTAGTTCTTAAATCGATTTGCGGTTGGTAATGCAAAAACAGCTCATTTCGTTCTAAAACCTTGTGAAGATGATTCGCTAAGCGCATATTTTTCTGTACTTCTGCCTTCATGTGAGGTGTACAGATTACAAATTGGTTTTTACCATTTGATTTCGCTTTGTACATGGCAATTTCGGCATTCTTAATTAACGTGGCCACGTCAACTCCGTCAATGGGGAAAATTGCCACACCGGCACTACCCTTAATGGTAAATTCTTGCCCATAGAGAGTAAAGGGTTCATCGAAGATTTCCATGATTTTTTGGGCCAGGGCCACAACTGCCTGATTTGACTTTATATCAGAAAGCATAATTAAAAACTCATCGCCGCCAAATCTGGC
>DUPA01000101.1 GCA_012838515.1 Natronincola sp.
CTAATGCATCTTCAATTAGATATTCTTTTAGTAAATCTACCATAATATATCACTCCTTTCCCTTTATCAATACGCTTTGTTTGAGTCAAGTATTTGTGGGCAACTTTTTTGGTCCGCTTATATTGTAAGCGGTCTCAATGGTTTAGAGGTTTCCTTTGGTAGTGATTTTTTATTTTTTAAAAACCTGATAAGGCCTTTAAAGCCCTGTATATTGGGGTATTAGCCTTTCCTTTCAAGTAAGTAAGATTATCCCTTGTGACTTCTCCAACCGTACTTGTTACCTTTTCTAGGTAATGTTTCGGTGGATTTTTTTCTTCTTTGTCTTCAATCCAGCGTTCCACACGACCAAACAGTGTTTTTAAAACCTGCTTATCAAAATAGGCAACTAACCCAGTCATCATGGCACTAACACCTGTATCTACCCAGCTACGGCCATTTTTTAGTCTTTTGGCAAACACACTCATAGTTGCCTCTGCACTTCCCATTGGACGCATTCCCCTTGTATCAATCCCTTGTTCTTTAAGCCATACACGATAATCTCCTAGGGACTCTGGATACTGTTCTAATTGGTTAATTAAATCTTTTAATTCCTTCTCTTTAGCTTCATCATCCAACGTCCCAAAAGCACTATTTAGTTCGATTAATAGTTTTTCCCCGTCATGAGATGCTAGCGCCTCTCGGATATGGCGATAACGGGGATGATTGCGGAATATACTCCGAATTTCCTTTGCTACATGGAAGCGGTCAATCGTAAAAAATGCTCGATCTTTAAAATGTTCTCGACAGGATGTAATCCATCCAGCCCCATCTCCATTAATCACAAGTTTATGAACCAAAGGTTCGTACTCAAAGTTATCTGTGAGAAATTCCTCGAATCCCTCCCAAAACGGCTGCTTTCCGTCGTGAACATAATGGCGCTTATTCTTCAACTTCGCCCGTTTCCCGTTCATTTCCCATCCTTGATGAACTGCGGCAATTTTTTCTTCCTTCCCTCGTTTCCCTTTCTTACCCTGTCGTTTTGTATATAAACCATCTACTTCAACAAATAACACTGGACTACGTATAGGTTCTCGTTTTTTAGGAACACTCACCACTTGCAGTAAGTGTTGTCGAATGGTCTCATGGCTGATTACTCGGTAACCTAGAAGGGTTTCTAAAGTCTGGGCAGCTTTACGGTAAGAAGGACCACAAATAGCTAATTCAAGGGCAGCCTCTTCAACTAAAGGACTAAATTCTCCTGCTCCCTCGAACTCTAAATAACGATCAAGTAAGAAGACATATTCCCCTGTCTGGCGATCACGATAATAGTTCCGCTTCAGCTTAATTTCACCAAAAAGGCTATCTAGACTGAGCTCTCGCTTATCTAACAGCCGAAATCTTTTTTTATCACGTTCTTCAGCTATCTGTTTGTCTATCTCTTCCAAAAGTTTTTTCATGACCGTCGAAAATGTCTCCTGCAATTGTCTCCAAAGCAGTTGCTCAATTTCTTTTAAATTTGGGTATTCTATGATATTCTTTTCCATGAGGGATTCTCCTTTCGGTAATGGGGTTTTAGTCGACTATCATTTTACCAAGGAGTGTCCCTCTTTTCATGAAATTTGCTTTTCTCTACCGCGCTATCGCTTGGTTCCCCCATCATTTAGGGAGCGCTCTGTCGATCACTCCCTAAATGGTGGGGATTCAATTTTTTGCCCACAATAATTTTACTCATACATACGCTTTTAGGCTTGGCTTAATGACGTCATTTTACATGGTGATATGCTTGTTTTTTAAAACTTGGTCACAACTCCCGATAAACAAGAAAAAAAGCCGAGTCTATTGACCACGGCTTGATTTACTAAAAATTAAACACTACAAAATATAATTAATAAGGAACCACAAGATCCTGAAAAAACAATCAATATTGCTGCTTATTTGATAAATGCAACAACAACTCTACTAGGATCGCTTTTCGTTACTTTGCGTTCTTTCTCTTTACGCTCATCCATGTTGTTCACCTCAATAATCAGAATTTATATTACTGATTACTGAATAACTCTTGAAATTATTACTAAAAATGACTAAACCAATTTTGTTGAAAAAGCTAGATCCTTAACTTCTTCACCATTGAGTCGGTAAAAGTGTACTTCATACTCATTGGCATCATTCCATTCTAAAAGAGCATAAGTTTCTTCTTTTCGACCACGTGGGTAACGAATACTCCCTGGATTAATGACAAGCTGATTTCCAATTTTTGTTGCACCAGCACGATGCGAATGACCATGGCAAATGATTCTTGCATGAAGCTCACTTGCACGATATGTAATGGGGTCTAAGGTGAAATTAATATTATGCATATGACCATGAGCAACATAAAAAGTCGTCCCTTTAACATCAAAAACAAGTTCTTCAGGAAAATCAATATCAAAATCGGTATTACCACCCACTCGTTTAAATCCTTGAATAGGCAATTGATGATAATCCAATTCTGAATCGCCGCAATGAATCATTTGATCAACTTCATCTTGGTAGCGATTTTTAAGATTCAGTAATTCCTTCATCCAACCATGACTATCACTAACAATTA
>DUPA01000102.1 GCA_012838515.1 Natronincola sp.
AATCCTTGAGGAAATTGATGAAATTTTAAGAGAAACCCGCGATCTTTCCAGATATAGAATAAAAAAGAAAAACATTAGAACCATTCAAACGATGGTGGGCGAAGTTTCTTTTTCCAGAAGGTACTATTATATGGACTTTATCTGAGGTAGTTGGCAAGATATTTGTGTGAAAATGGATTGATATTAAACTTGGATAGCTCCGTTATTTTCTGGTGTTTTCATTGTGATTTTTTGCAATAACATCCCTAAAGAAATCTTTTGCCTTATTGAGTGTTCTTTGTTTTTCTGCATGTTCCATGTTTAAACCACCTTTGAGTTAATTTATATATTAATAAGCGTGATTTAACGGCCCCGAACCCTTGCCTAAGTCCAGACCGCTTTTTATCGCACCCTTAACATAATCCTTAGCACGGCTTACACTTTCTTTAAGATCAAGCCCCAAGGCAAGATTACAAGCAATGGCCGAAGAAAGAGTACAACCTGTTCCGTGAGTGTTTTCGTTATTAATTCTTTCACCTTTAAACCACATTACATTACCCTCTGCAAAAAGCAAATCATCAGCACTATTCGCCAGGTGCCCACCTGTAATAAGAACGGCGCCTTCAAAACCAATGGAGATCTTTTCTGCTGCGGCAACCATATCTTTCGGTTCGATGATTTTACAACCGCTAAGTACTTCCGCTTCGGGTATATTTGGTGTAATTACAGAGGCCGTGGGAATTAAGCTGTCTATCACCGCATCAACCGCAGAAGTATCCAAAAGCCTATTACCACTAGTAGACACCATTACAGGGTCAATTACTATATTTCTTGCCCCATATTCGTTGAATTTTTGACGGATTACTTCAATTATTTCATCGTCCGCAACCATCCCTACTTTAATTGCATCGGGGAAAATATCGGTGAAAACTGCATCTAGTTGTGCCCCTACAAATTGGGCACTAACTGGAAAGACTTCATTAACACCCATTGTGTTTTGCGCTGTTAAAGCAGTAATCACACTCATGCCATATACCCTATGAACCGTCATGGTTTTTAAATCTGCCTGAATACCGGCTCCACCACTACAATCTGAGCCTGCCACAGTCAAAACTTTTTTCATCACTTCAATCTCCAATCTATTAAGTTGCAAAGATACTCTCGTGCTAGCCTGATAATTTCGTCTTTCTCTTCAAAAAACCTCTTCTAAACATCCACATTTAGCATCACCTGATTTGCGTGCAAAAGCCCATTAACTTTCTCCAAGAATCCTAATCTGTCTAAAACATGCAACAAGACTGCTGCAATCGTTACACCACCTAAAGTGCTAATTAAAAAAGGAATAACATAAGCGAAGATGGCAACTTCACTTCCTAGTAAAAAAGCGGCTATTGGATAAGCGGCCAAAGCTCCTAAAATTCCGGTGCCAAAAACTTCACCCAAAAAAGCCGCTATAAGTTTTCCGGTGCTAACAAACAAAACACCACTAAGCAATGCACCAAACATGCTACCGGGAAAAGCCAGTATGGTACCTGTACCCATCATCAAACGAATTAAAGAAGTTAAAAATGCCATAATGACCGCGTAAACCGGGCCTAACAATACCCCTGCTATGACATTAACCAAGTGTTGAACGGGAAAACATTTAGACGCCCCAACGGGAATTGAAAAGAAAGAAAAAACTACACCAAAAGCTATTAACATTCCGGCTAAAGTTAATTTTTTTGTATTCATTTTAGTCGGCCTCCGTTTTACTAAAGATAGATACGTCTTCATTAGCTAAAATACGACTAACGTTTTTAACAGCACAAAAGTTACCACACATACTACAGGTGTTTTCTTCTTTAGGTAAAGAAGATTCTCGATAGCGTTTTGCCTTTTCTGGATCCATAGCCAGCTCAAACATTGTTTCCCAATCAAGTTTTTGGCGAGCTGCACTCATTTTATGATCCCACTCAATAGCATTAGGGATACCCCTTGCTATATCTCCGGCATGGGCAGCAATTTTTGCAGCCATTATGCCTTCTTTAACATCATCTAAATCGGGTAAACGAAGATGTTCTGCTGGTGTAACGTAGCACAAAAACGAAGCTCCATGAGCCGCGGCTACAGAACCACCAATTGCCGCAGTAATATGATCGTAACCGGGAGCCACATCTATGACTATGGGACCTAGCACATAAAATG
>DUPA01000103.1 GCA_012838515.1 Natronincola sp.
AAGCATTTGCTAGAAGATCCCCTTGAAGAAATCGAAGAGTATATGCAGAAACATAGAATATTGTCCCCGCTTTGGCCTAGACTAAAAGCCTTACGGAGTAAAAATCCCTATCTGATCGTATACAGATCTGCTTCCGGGCATATTACAAGTAATCGGCGTCTTATGATAGAGATACAGCAAGCAATAAGGGATCAGTTGAAAGCCCAAGGCTACACCAACGCCTTTAGTGAAAGTATCATGGAACAGTTAATAGATAAAATAGATGATAGCAGGAAAATATTAAACTGGGAAAACATATTCAAAGTGCACCGGGGGCGGTTCCGGACAGCAGCTTCTGCGGTTGAGGTTATAGAGCGGCTGCGCGAAGGTGACCTTAAATTGGGTGAACAAGTGGCCCAAGTCCTTGAAGAAGAAGGCCAGACGCTAATTGATTCACCCAGAGATGTAAAAGCATGGTTAAAGGAAGTTATCACTGCTAACAACCTACAGGGTATAGTGTTTATTTGGGATGAGTTTACAGAGTTTTTTACCAACAATGTTCCGGTTACCCCATTGCAGGAATTAGCACAAGCCACCGGCGATATGCCGTTCTATCTATTACTAGTTACCCATAGAGCCTTGAGCCAGTTTACGCGTATTGATGATGACACTCGAAAAAAGTTAATGGACCGTTTCCACCCTTGCCACCTCGAGATGACACCTGTTACAGCCTACAAACTGATCGGCAATGTAATTAGGGCTGAGCCAAATTTCCGGCATGAATGGGAGTCCAAACAGGATTCTTTGTGGAGTCAGGTAGATGTTGCTATGCTTCATATAAATATACTTGGTGAACAAGTCAACAAGGAAGAATTGAAGTTGCTCCCCCCCATCCATCCTTTCTCAGCTTACTTACTTGCGACAATCTCATCGTTGTATAGCTCCAGCCAGCGTACTTTTTTCCAGTTCCTTAAGAAAATGGAACCCGGATCTTTTCAATGGTTCATAGCTAATTATCCTCGTGACGGCTGGTATTGGTTAACTCCGGATTACCTCTGGCTATACTTCTTCGAAGAGACCAAGATAGAGGACATTGAAGCAATTTCTGATCTTCTAAGCCACTACAATTCGGCCAAAGATCGCCTTACCGAAGAGGAAACACGAATCTTCAGGATTATGATGCTGCTTACCGCCCTGCAACGTCAAACCGAAGGTGCGCATTCTTTACTAAGACCAAATTTATCAGTGATTAAACGTATGTTTGTGGGTACAACCCTTTATAACCGGGTAGAAAAAATTGCGGAAGGGCTGCGATCAAAAGACATCATGTTAGCCATTCCCTCCGGAAATGACACCGAATATATTATCCCAAGAGTTACCATCGATCACGATAAGTTACGGCAGTACCAGCAGAAAGCCGAAGCTAGTTTAACGATGGAAAAAATGATCAACGTGAAAAAAGCAGAAGCAGAATTTGCCCCTAAACTAAAGGAGTTATTTCTTCTTCAAGGAGCCGCTAAATTACGCCACCCAATTCAAATAGCTACTGTTAAAGAACTCAAAAACAGACGCGAACATGTATTACAAGGCGTAAAAAAACCATACGAAATAGGTGTTGTTCTAGTTGTACCCCAGGAGGATGATAAACTTGTTGATTCCGAGAATATAGCAAAGACGCTTACACGTGAGTATCCCAATTACTGTATCTTAATCAGCCAAATGTCCTTTGGTTCTAAACGGTGGAAAGATTGGATCCAATTCAGGGCTAGAACATGGTACTACGATGAAATGCGCGATAATAACATGAAGAAATACTGCGATACGAAAGCTAATAGTATAGTTACCGAATGGATTAACACTGTGCGCATTAGTAAAATTAGATCCTTTTTCCGAGGCAAACAAGAAGAACTATCTGGCTTTGAAGGTATCACCAGCTACCTAGGCGGATTAGTTGAAATTGTTTTCCCCTATGGGCCAGAAAGAATTGACAAAACTGCTACCCTATATACCAACCCCTGGGGTAAAACTGGCGCAGAGATAGGTCTTCAAGTAGCCAAGTCCATCCAACGTCCTTACAAAGATGTAGTAGATAAGTTGGTAAAACAGCGTTTATGGAAAGAAAGCGACCTAGACCATCACACAAACCATCCCGTTGCAAGACTGAAAAGAACAGTAGATGAGCTGTTTGCTGATCAAAGCTCAGTCAACATAAGTGAATTGTGGACTGCCGTACAACAGCCCCCTTATGGCTTGATGCCTTCACCAATTGGAATACTGCTATTTTCGTTTCTCCTAAATAGTTACTCAACGGGTTATTATTATTCGGATGGTGTAAACTCCCTCGCCTTAAATCCCAATAAGTTGGCAGAACTTATACATGAAGTCCTCAAAAATATCGGCTCGTCTGAGAATTATACAATCCGTAAAATGTCGGATGAGGGTGAAAAGTTCTGCTTGTTGGCAAAAGAAATATTTCATCTTGCTCCTGAACAAGCCACTTACCCCGAAGAAGCACGTAAAAATATGATCGCTGCAATAATAAAACTGGGCTATCCCCTATGGACAGTGATTTATTATAGCACTGAGGCTCCCCACCTAAACACAACTCAACAAACAAGAAAAGCAGTAGCTATCCTTAATGAAGCATTAGTATATGATCGAGGCGAACTAAGTGACGTAGAAATGAAAGAAATTGTTGATTTGGTGTATCCCGAGCGCCATCACCTGCGCCAGTGTTTGAGTAGAGATCGGATGCAAAAGGGAATGCAAATTTTTTGGAGTACACATGCCCCTAGGCTACAGGTCCTTAGAAAAAAACTCGGCATGGGGGAAACTGAGATAATGGCTCAATTACGGTTATTATTAAACGAAGATATCAACATGTGGTGCGAAAAGCGCGTAAAAGATAAACTGCATACTGTAATTAAGAATCTAGATCTGATCCATGCCATGAACTTACTCTGCGGTGTAAAGAAACACGATCTTGAGAGTATTAGAAATTATTTTCGCGGCACTTGGTTCACAAGCAAACTTCCTTTAACTTGCTTCAGGGAAGGGCAGCCTGATAACGTAGTCGCAATGATAGACTATATCAACGAACTCATCTACTATCCTGCTCATGTCCCCGAAGAAAACCGAGCCGATGACATTCGCTCACTAAAACAAGAGATAACCATTGCGATTAAATCAGATATATCCATCACCCGCAAACTAATTGAAAAATACGCCGGGCAAAATATTAGCGAACAAGAAACTAAATTGCTATATGAGTCATTGCCGGTCTTGTCTGGAGTACCAGAGAATGAGGTTAGAGAAGCAATTCTGAGGGCTTTATCGCAGCAATCAAGACAAAGGAAAATTGCTGAGCTTAAGCAGAAATGGGAGGAACTCACCGACTCTAAATCACCCATAAGTTGGAGCGAAGAAAACCGTACCCCTATCCAGTGGGTATTAGAAGGTCATGCCCACCATGAATTTTTCACCAATTATAGCAACCTACAACATTTAACAGAGAGCGAATTAGATGAAGCTATCAGCCACTTATTAGATTATTCCACCAAATTTGGTGTGCTCTTAGACAGGGAACACGTTTTAGATCGGTTTACTGAAATATCAGCAGGAGATTACGCCAACCTTGTAAGGCAATCAGGCAAGATGGATGATGTCAGGGATTACATATACAATGCTTTTAATGGTAATGTTTATCAGTGGCCTTTACAGCTAGGTCAAATCAACCAGAGAGTAAGACAGTGGGTGAACGACAACTACCAATCATCTGCATATCCAAAACTAGTTGAGGTAATTGAAAAAATGTCACCAACTGATATTAAGGATTTTATTAGGGACTTGGTAGCCAAAGATGCCTTAATCGGTATCCGCCTATTAACAGCGATGCAAGACGGGAAGTAGGTGAACCAACCCCAATGGCGATATATTTTGACGATACGGAAGAATTGGTAAACCACCTCAGGCAGGAAAAGATTCAA
>DUPA01000104.1 GCA_012838515.1 Natronincola sp.
TAAGACGTTCTATGTAAAGCTAAAAGACAAATAAAGATAATGTTTGTTCTTTAGCGATTCTAAAAATAGCAATGGCAAATTTAACTGGTCAAAAATTGTGCCAGTTCACAGAAGATTGTTTTGTTAAAAACAGCTGTTACGCTGCGGGGAAACGACAATCTGGCTCCCGATAAGCAGTTTTGTCCCTTAACATTGCATAAATGATGTCACAAAGCCTTCGTTTTAAACATGTTAAGGCAGAGAGTTTTGTTTTCCCCTCAGAAATTTTTCGTTCGTAATACTCTAGTGCAACGGGACATTTAGGTACTCCATTTCGGTCAACGCTAATTTGATTTAGAGCGATGCGGTGAATGGCAGCGTTAAGTCTTCGATCACCGGATTTTGAGCGTCTTTGTCTTTTTGTTCCGCCACTAGAATTGTCAACCGGGGCTATCCCGGCGTGGCGAGCCAGCTTATCAGCAGAAGAAAACTTCTCTATAGGACCTACTCGGCTTAAGATAGTTATCTCTACGACGGGACCTACTCCGGGCATTGTTTGGAGTTTGGAGTTGGATTGAAGTAGCGCTTCATCTATCATTTGCTCCATTTCAACAATATGGTTCTGCAGTTGCTGTAGTTGTTCAATTATTTGTTTGACAACAACAATGGTCATTTTATCATCAATAGTTAGTGGTTGGTGTTTATCCACTGCAGACAGAATTTCTTCTGCTTTGGCCGTTGACATGTTCCTGGCATGTTTCTTAAGAAAGGAAGCCAACCGTTTAATTCCTACACCTTGCAACATACTTGGGTGTGAATAATTAGCCCAGAAAGCAAGAGCAGTAAGTCCAAACGGGTCAGAAAAGAAATCTTTGTAATTTGGATAAAGCTCGTGGAGAAGCTTGTGCAACTGGTTTTTGCATCTGGTGCTAGTCTTAACTAATTGCTCTCGTCTGTTTGCAAGCTGTCTAAGGGCATGGTAATACTCATCGACAGTTACAGTGGGAAGTTGATTGTAATCAGTAATTAAGACCTTAGCTACGGCCAAAGCATCGATTTGGTCCGTTTTAGAACGGTGGGGCTGTCTGTTTCGTTTATTGCTGGACATTATGGGGTTAATTCCCTTAACTAGCTTGTCCCTAACAGTGAGCCATTGAGCACAAGAGCGCCCTAAACCACCTGTGTCTTCGATACCGAAAACCACTGTTTTTCCTTCTGGGATATGGTTGTTAACATGATTTAAAAGCGTTTCAAATCCACTGGCTTGATTCGGGAAGGTAAGTTCAAAGAACACCTCCCCCCAGTGATCAATCATGATTGCTACATGTTCTGCTTTGTGAGGGTCGATGCCAACAAATACTAGATTTTTAAATTCTGACATGGTATCTGCCTCCAAAAATATTGTCATCAGCCGGTGCCTATTGTTTAAGCGTTTATCCGCAACGTTCTATTTACCGGTTACCGATGCAAAAGGTTAGGTGGGTGGTAGTCTTATTTAGAGCGTTTTCCTGCGCAAAGCGCAAGTCGCAAGGAGGTGCCAACCTAACCCACCCAAATTTACTTTTAAAGAGATCTTGGAGCAAGTCCTGCAAGAAAAAGAGGCATTGCTCTTCGGTCAAAGCGTTAACTTCGTAAGAAGTCCGCAGAAGAGTCATGCCTCAATTTAATCTTAACAAGAAAACTGGCAAGGTTCAACTGCTAACGCTAGATTAATTTAAGAATAACACAATAGGGGGTTTAAGTATGTACAGCGTTGCAATAATCGGTTTCGGTGGTATGGGCAAGTGGCATTATCGTGCAATAACTAAACAGATTGAAGGATTAGAGGTAACCGGTGTTTATGACATCCGTGAAGAAGCTTGCGAAGAAGCACGTTTTTATTCTTTGCATGTATATGAGTCAGCTACAGATGTTTTTGCCGATCTTTCCATCGATATAGTCATCATAGCCACACCTAATGATTCACATAAAGATTTAATTCTGCGGGGCCTCGCCGCAGATAAGCATGTAGTATGTGAGAAACCCGTTGTCCTAAATTCCGCTGATTTGCTAGAGATTATGGAAGCGGAAAAGAATTCGAAGGGATTATTTACAATCCATCAAAATAGACGCTGGGATAAGGACTTTAGAACTGTAAAAAGTATTTTGGACTCAAATTCAATCGGACGACCTTATTTCATCGAAAGTAGGGTCAATGGTTCTAGTGTTTTTTTACATGGATGGCGTGATTATAAAATTAACGGAGGCGGTATGTTATTTGATTGGGGAGTTCACCTCATCGATCAGGGACTATTGTTAATTGGGGAAAAGGTAACCTCTGTCACCGCCCATGTTTTTAATGTTCATGCCCAAGAGGTAGACGACAATGTAAAACTGCTATTAGGCTTTGAAAGCGGTTTATCAGTGTTGTTGGAGATTGCCACCAATTGCTTTATTCCTATGCCCCGTTGGCATTTGTCCGGAGCGAACGGCACAGCCATAATCGAAAACTGGGAATGTGAAGGTAAGATTGTACAGTTGGCAGATGATAAAGCTTTAAAATGGGAAAATGATATTGTTTATACAGCAGCGGGACCCACTCGAACAATGGCTCCGCGACCTGTAAATACAACTCTAGAGAAGGCATTACCCCAAATCAAAGATGCCCTCGGAGATGAATATCATCATTATTCATCTGCAAATATCTTCTATAATAACCTGCTCGAGGCAATCTCCGGCAAAAAATCATTATATGTGACCTCTTCTGAGGCCTTAAGGGTTATGCAAATCATTGAGCTAGCTTTTCAATCGGCGGCCGAAAATAGGGGTATGACTTGTTCAATTTAGGCTAAAAGGACTTACACAAAACGATAGGAGGAAAATCTATGGGCACAACTAAGATAGCGTTTATTGGTGTTGGAGGTATAAGCGGGATTTATCTAAAGAATTTGACCGAACTATTTAAGCAAATAGAGATTATTGGAGTTTGTGATCTCATTAGAGAACGGGCTGAAAAGGCCGCGGAGCAGTATGGAATTCCAAAGATTTACGAAACGATGCATGATGCCTTTGCCGATCCTGAAGTGGAGATTATTTTAAATCTTACGAGACCCTATGAACATTTTGAGGTTACCAAGGCTGCACTTGAGGCAGGTAAACATGTATACTCCGAAAAACCTCTGGGTGCAACCAAGGAGGAAGGCGAGAAGCTGATAGCTCTTGCAAAAGAAAAGGGCTTAAGCATCGGAGGAGCACCTGACACCTTCTTAGGAGCATCAATTCAGACTTGTCGCAAACTCATCGAAGACGGTTTCATAGGCGATCCCGTTGGGTTTAATGCTTTTATGATTTGCCGAGGTCACGAAACGTGGCATCATGATCCTGCGTTTTATTACCAATTTGGCGGCGGCCCCATGATGGATATGGGACCTTATTATCTAACAGCCCTAGTCAATCTATTAGGTAGAGTGAAGGCGGTAACGGGGGTTGCAAAGACTTCTTTTGCCCAACGCGTTATCACTAGTTCTCCATTGTCGGGTCAGGTTGTAGACGTGGAAGTACCCACTTATACAACGGGGATCCTAGAGTTGGAAAACGGTGTTATCGGGAACTTAATGACCACCTTTGATGTGCACTATAATAAACAGGCCAGCTTCGAGATTTATGGTTCTGAAGGCACGTTGATTGTTCCTGATCCTAACTTCTTCGGAGAAGCAATTTATATGCTACGACCGGAGACCGGTGAATACAAAGAAGTACCTCTATTATTTGACTATAAAGAGAATTCCCGCGGGGTGGGTCTAGCCGATATGGCTATTGCTTTGAAAAATAATAGACCCATCAGGGCTAATATGGAGCAAACATTCCATGTGTTAGATGTGATGACGGCTTTTGAACGGAGCAGCGAAAAGAAAGCCCGCGAAGAGATTACTTCGTCTTTTAAGCGTCAGGCACCGATGGAAAAAGCTAGTGTGCTTGGGGTTTTAGATAGCTAGGGAAGTTTATTAAACGAAGAATTTAAGGAGGCTGTTTTAATGAAAGTTGCCTATATAGGTTGGACATGATTAATTAATCATGAAGATAATCACAAATGGGAATTCGAGCAATTTCTTAAGGAAGTTTCTGATCTGGGTTATGAGGCAGTGGAGAACTTTGCTTTTATAAAGAAATACTTTTATCATGATGCAGATGCGGTAAAGGAACTTTTGGAGAAGTATGATCTAGAACTTGTAAACCTTTATTATCACTATACAGATGATCCGGAAGCTGATTATCAAGCTGCTGTGGAATATGCCGAGTTTATGCGAAAGGTCGGAGCTACCTATATGAATCTCCAAGCAGTGATGTAGAAAGGTGCGCCGAATGATCGCCCCATGGATAAGCAGCAAATCTTGGCATATGCCGAATTATCTAATAGAATTGGCAAGATGTGTAAAGAAAAAGGTTTAGTGGCCTGTTTCCACCCCCATGCAAATACAGCCATCTATGGGGAGGAAGAAATCGATCTTTTCCTCGCAAATACCGATTCCGAACTGGTGGGCATTTGCCTTGGCACGGCCCACACTAATCTAGCGGGTATGGATTGTGTTAGAGCATTTGAAAAGTATATTGATCGTTTAGTTTACGTGCATTTTAAGTACGTTGATCCAGATGAAGAAGTGCACCCGGAATGGCCAATACCGTTTTTGCCCTTTGGGTTATGGCACCGTTGATTTTAAGGGAGTTTATAAGATCCTTAAAAAGCATGGCTATGATGGCGTTATATGTGTTGAGTTAGACAATCCGCCTGTCTGCAATTATAAGGCAGCTATGGACTCTAGAACCTATTTACGAAATGTTATAGGGATCTAAACTGTTATTAAGTACTTTTGATCAGGGGAGATCGTCTATTTGATCTCCCTCGATAATCAAACAGGATATATGGAAAGGAAGGTATCATATTGTTGACAAGAAGACAAAGGGTTATCTTATCCCATCTTCTTTATGCAAACATTCATATTAAACTGCAAACTTTAGCAGATATTCTTGGTATTACAGTTCATACTCTAATGGGAGAAATAAACCGTATAAATGCACTATTACCTGAATTAGATGCACTTATAATAGTGGAGAAAGGTATGTGTTCGGTTTCTGAATTACATAAAGATGTTGCTCATACTTTACTTACAAACCAATTACCTGTTGATACCAATAACACTGATAGTGATTTGGTGTGGGATAGAATAAATACCATTATGTTCATGCTATATTTTGAACGTGAACACATAAGTATGGAATCTTTAGCTGAAAGGTTTTTTGTTTCCAAGTCAACTATAAATCAAGCCATCACTAAGATTAAAGAAATAACTAGTAGGCGTGAAGGTTTTGTTTTTGAAGTGTCAAACACTAAGGGATTAAAATTTCATGGAGCAGAGCCGGAATCCCGCTTTTTACTTGCAAAGTTGGTGGTTCAGGGGTTGGATCTAAAAACTGTTTTATTTCACTATTATCCCGGATTAGGTCTTGATTTAAGAGAAATTTATTCTGAGATAAGTTTTGTTTTGACCCAAGCGCTCCACAATCACGGGATTGTTATTTCCGGAAAGGCTTTTGCCGTGATTTGTAGTGGTTTTTTAGTTTGCGCTCTACGTAATACAATGGGCTTTAGGTTGGATGATAGCGATTTTCAGGACGAGCTTCATTCAATATCTGTGGAGATCCGTAATAATTTAAATATTCAGGTGGGACTTGATTTAGAATATGCGGATATTGTTTATATGCAGCGTATTCTTTTTTCATATAAACAGTCAAACGATTCGATTAGTAGTGAAGGAAGCGAGCTATTTGTAACATCAATAATCCTCGAGAAAACAAAGTTATTGACCGGAATAAATTTGAAGGATGATTTTAATTTTCACTCGGAATTTGTTTCCTACGTAAATAGCCTAAACAGGAGGGTTTTAAAGGGCCATGACTTCACGAATTTCTTAAAGCGTCCGATCAATAGGTTTATGCCCCTAGCAGCAACTATAATCGCATCGTGTCAAGGGCAATTGGAAACCGCCGGACTTCATTATGCATCAGCCGAATTGGCATACCTAACTCTCATGCTCGGTGAAAAACTGGAGAGAGAAGAAGAGCCCATGAATATCTTGTTGGTTTCGCACGAACATACAGCTGTCACCAATTGGATTGTTACTGAAATAAGTCGGAATTTACCGAGACGTTTCCGCATTATTAATGCCGTTCCTAAGCATTACCTTGAACAGCTACACGGAAAAGATAGATACTTAGAAAATGTAGACGTTATTATCACTACAGAAGCACTGACAATTGACGTTGAAAGGGAGACGTTATACGTACATTCATTATTTAATCAGGAGGAATTAACGCATCTTCTTGTCAAGCTTGAGGCTTTTGTAGCGCAAAAAAGGGCAAAAAGAATTGGGGAAACTATTGATGACGTAATGGGCGAAGATAGGTTTATTCAAATTCCAGATGAATACCGTGGATTTGGACAGGCAGTCGATTATTTGCTAAAACAACTGGATCCGACGGGAGTTGGTAAATGCGAAGATGTTTTAGCGAGGCATTTTATACCCAATGATTCAAAGACTGCTTATCTTTCCGTTATCAGGGAGAATGCTTGTGGGACATCATTAATCTATGGCAGGCTAACGAGGACCTTTCGTTATAAAGGCAAAACATATCATAGTATTCTTGTTGGATCTTATAGCAAGGATAGCATTATTTCAGCTGTACGATTTTCTGAGCTTGTTCGTTTTATTTTAGAACCGTCACACGATCGACGTTTGAGGGCATGTGAAACATATGGTGATTTACTCCGGCTATTTAATTGATGGGATTAGTAACTAATTGTACATTAGATTAATAGCTGTTCAATTTTTCCCGCTTTTTATAATGAAAAAAATGAATGGTTTATTTATCCAATACAGCGTATTGTAAGATTATGGATCATAAGGAGGGTGCAGTGTGAAAAACACACCTATTAACGAAATTTATGATCTAGGAGATGGAAGTTATTGTATTAGAGAGGCAGACTCCATTAATTGTTATCTGATTATCGGGGAGAATATGGCTTTGCTTTTTGATACGGGCTATGGCTACGAAGATATGCACGCGATTGTCCGTGGAATCACCGATTTACCACTAATTGTCCTAAATAGTCATGGTGATCCTGATCATTCTTTGGGTAATTGTTGGTTTGAAGAAGTCCACATACATGAATTGGATTTAGGGAAACTATTCCGAAATGATAATTCCTATATAAAACGAATATCCATTGATTATAGGGAAGACAAGCTACCTCGAATAAAGGGGTATATTGATAAAGAAAACTATTTAAAGACAACGGTTAAGGATGCAAACTACAAGTTTGTACGAGATGGGGATTTTTTTAACTTAGGTAATAAGGAACTCGAGGTTATCCACATTCCCGGACATTCATATGGTAGTATCGCACTTCTAGATAAGGCAAAAAGGAGCTTGTATACGGGTGATATGGTGACACGGCATAACATTTGGTATTTTGGCACCAATGATGAGCAGGCTTCTTTTAATACAGCAATTAGTTCGTACACAAAGTTAAAGCAACGGTCGCATGAGTTTGATAGAATTTTCCCTGCCCACGGACCTTTTCCCATTGATAATTCTGTACTTGATGATCTACTTAGTGCTTTTGATGATCTTAAATTAAATCATGAAGCAGATCCTCTGATTAATACTTTCGTGGGGGATGGTTATGCCCATCATTACAGGAATACTTTAATTATTTATAGCGAGGAAAGGCTACTACAATATTTGAGTTGCAATAAATGTGGGGAGGATGAAGGCTAATGAACAAAAAAAGTGTTGCTCAAGAAATTGTTCGTTTAGTTGGAGGAGAACAAAATATCGAAACGGTAAATCATTGCATGACGCGTATACGCTTTGTGTTGAAAGATTCTGAGATTGCCCTCAATAATGCAGAACAGTTACATAAGCTCAATGGCGTTCTTGATGTTATTAATCGTGGTGGGCAATTCCAAATCGTTCTAGGCCATGAAGCGCGGGTGGTCTATGATCAAATTAGTTCGACAATTGAACTTTCTGATGTTTTAGTTAGCGAAATAAATACTAAAAGCTGGTTAGATGGTTTTACGGAAGCACTATCTACTATCTTTTTCCCCATTATTCCGGCCATTGCAGGGGCCGGGGTATTAAAGGGTCTTCTTGAGTTAATAAAAACTTATGGTTTGATTGGTGTTGATACCAATACGTTTATTATTCTCCAAGTAATTGCCGATGCCGTTTTTTATTTTTTGCCTATCCTATTGGCTTTCAGTGCGGCGATGAAGTTTCAATGTAATCAAATGGTTGCGGTTTCTGTTGCAGCCATTCTATTACATCCCACGTTCAACAACATTATTGCAGGTGGAAATGTGAATATGGACTTCTTGGGTATACCCTTTATCATGATGAACTATGCCACCACAGTTGTACCCATTCTCATTGGTATTTGGGTTATGTCTCATGTTGAAAGATTTATTAAATCTTGGATGCCTAAAGTAGTAGATATTATTTTCACTCCCCTTTTGACCTTGCTTGTTGTTGTGCCGTTTGTTTTGATTATAATAGGACCTTTAGGTATTTTGCTGGGCGATTTCGTTTCTGTAACAATTAGTTTTATTTATGGCAAATTAACTTTTGTTGCCGGGGCAATTTTCGGTGCTTTTTATCCTTTATTGGTATTGGGAGGCTTACACCACAGTTTATTACCGATAATGCTACAAAATATATCAACAAAAGGCTATGATGTTTTTTTGGCTTTGGCCGCAGCTGGGAACACAGCAGTTGCAGGAGCAGTTTTTGGAGTTTATCTTAAGTCGAAAATAAAGTCAACTAAGGCCTTGGCGTTATCCGCAACAATTAGTGGTTTGATTGGGATTATTGAACCTGGACTTTATAGTTTTGTAATCAAGTCTAAGCAGGTGCTTCTGGCTGTATTTTTAGGTGGTGCTGCAGGCGGTGTTATTATGGGAATATTTCAGGTTAGAAATTCTGGTTTCGGACTAAATCCACTGGGAGGATTACCCGTCTTTTTTGGTGACACCTTCATATATTATATTTTAGGTGTGATGGTTGCTTTTATTGTGAGTGCATCTACGGCATACTTTCTGAACGCTCCCGATGTGGATTAAAGTTAATTTAAAAATATAGTGGTGTGTTAGACTCCCACCATGAGTATATCGAGGTAGTGTCCACCAAAACATGGGTAGGCACTACTTTTTTTGTTGCAGGAAAAGCCTTGCAAATAAGGAACTTTTATGATGATAATCTATTTATAACATTTGAGGACCAGAACATTTACATTTTTTGCAGAAAAGTCAGATTAATTTGGAGGTTGGGTTATTGCAAAGAAATCTTAGGAGTATTGTTAGAATTGCCTTTTTATTACTTATTGTAGTGATGGCTTCCGGATGTTGGTTGTTCCCGGTAGAGGAAGAGCGAGAAGTGGTTGTACATGATATGCCATCTTTGCGTGAAATCTATCAAGATGATTTTGAGATCGGTGTTGCTGTAGCAAGTGCCAGTTGGTCAAGTAAAACCCTGCAAAATCACGCAGGCTTAATTAAACACCATTTTAGTAGTTTAACTGCAGAAAACGAAATGAAGCCTGATGCTTTGCAAGGGCATGAAGGACGCTTTACATATAATGATGCTGATCAAATCGTAGACTTCGCCGTAGCAAACGATATGAAAGTAAGAGGTCATACCCTAGTATGGCATGCCCAAACACCAGATTGGTTCTTTATAGATGAAGAGGGCACGCCACTTACTGATGTATTAGAAGATAAAAATCTTCCCGCTAAGAAAGATCCGGTCACGGAAGAAGATCGTCAATTAGTTATTGACCGTCTAGAAAATCATATTGAAGAAGTCATGACTTATTACGGCGACAAAGTATACGCGTGGGATCTTGTAAATGAAGCAGTAACAGATGATTGGCGGGCAACACATCGCGATGATTCACCTTGGTATGATATCCTTGGTGATGAATTTATGGAGATCGCTTTTCGCAAGGCTCATGAAGTAAATCCCAATGCTAAACTTTTTTATAATGATTACAATGCTATTCGTGATTTAAAGAGGGCTATTGAGGAGTATACGGCTCTTGGCATAAAAGAGATTCACATTACTGAATTAGACGTGGGGTTGAATGGCAAAACAGAAGATCAGCAAGCCAAGTATTACGCAGAATTGTTTAAGTTCTTTAAAGAGCATAGTGATGTGATAACAAGCGTTACACTATGGGGAGTAACAGATGACTCTTCGTGGCGAAGCGGGGAAAACCCACTACTCTTTAATGCTCAAGGAGAACCTAAGCCTGCGTTTTGGGCAATCGTTGATACAGATAAATCATGGAAGGAAAATAGAGAAGAACACATTAGAGTTGATACAGAAGAAAATCCTTTAAAAAATAGTTTTAGCAGCATATCCAACTTATTTGCAGAAATTAGATCCAAGGTTGCTGACTTTGTTTTAAGTAGGAAGTCAGTGGCTTTTGCCGCAGAAAGAGATACTAGTGATGGAGGTAAGAAAATGAAAGAAGGAAATATGGGTAAAACAGTTAAGGTGCCCGGATATTCAAATCCGCTTAGGGATTATAAATTGGGCGCGGATCCGTATGCAGTGGTTTTTGAAGGACGGGTTTATATTTATTTATCCAGTGATGAGTACATGACTGATGCGGAAGGTAATTTGATTGAAAACAGCTTTGCCCAACTAAACCGCGTATTTGTTATCTCATCTGAAGACATGGTGAACTGGACAGATCATGGCGCGATTCCCGTGGCCGGTATTCATAACGCGAATGATGGCCAGGGCATTGCCAAATGGGCAGGTGGTTCTTGGGCCCCCGCGGCGACACATAAAAAAATAAACGGAGAAGATAAGTTCTTCCTTTACTTTTCCAATAGTGCGGGCTCAATCGGTGTGCTAACCGCCGATTCGCCCATCGGGCCTTGGTCAGATCCCCTTGGCGAACCTTTGATTACCCATAATACACCGGGGGTTAGGGGCGTTGTTTGGTTATTTGATCCAGCAGTATTAGTTGATGACGATGGCACTGGTTATTTATACTTTGGTGGAGGATTACCCGGTGGACGATATCCAAGTCAAGCACAAATAGCTAATCCCAAGACCGCCCGTGTCATTCAACTCGGTGATGACATGATTAGCACCGTTGGCGAGGCAGTTACCATTGATGCACCGTATATGTTTGAAGATGCGGGAATCCATAAATACAATGGTCGCTATTATTATTCTTATTGCACTAACTTCGGTGCCAGACCTTCAGGTCAAGATGTGCCTCCAGCAGGGGAAATAGCATATATGATTAGTGATAACCCCATGGGTCCGTTTGAATATGTGACAACGGTTTTAAAGAACCCACATCACTTCTTTGGTGTGGGTGGAAACAATCACCATGCATTTTTCGAGTTTAATGATCAGTGGTATATTGTCTATCACGCTCAAACAGTTGCCAAAGCTCTTCTAGGTGATGGCAAAGGTTATCGTTCGCCGCATATTAATGAGGTCGAATTTGATGAAGATGGATATATCAAAGAAATCATTGGAAATCGCACCGGGATCGCCCAATTGAAAAATCTTGATCCATACAAAAGAAATGAGGCAGAAACAATTGCTTGGAATAAAGGCATAACTACCGAAGTGTCCGGTGCACCGGGTGGTTTTGATGCAAACCCAGATCTTAATCTTAATGTTACAAATATCAATGATGATCATTGGATAGCCGTGGCAGGTGCCGATTTCGGAGAAGAAGGCGCCACGCAATTTCAGGCAAATGTTGCTTCTACAGTTGGCGGCACAATGGAAATTAGATTAGGCACTCCCGGTGGTAAACTTGTAGGTACTTTGCAGGTTACTCCCACA
>DUPA01000105.1 GCA_012838515.1 Natronincola sp.
ATTATGAACTTTGGTGCTTTCGTCGAGGTCCTTCCTGGCAAAGAAGGTTTGGTGCATATTTCACAGCTAGCTCGCGAGCGGGTTAATAAAGTTGAAGATATTGTCAACATTGGCGATGAAGTACTGGTAAAGGTTATAGAAATTGATCGTCAAGGTAGAATAAATCTTTCTCGCAAAGAGGCATTACCTCCTGAGGAGGAATCCTAAAAAGTGCAGCGAAGAATTTAGTAGATGTAAAGAGCAGGTATGAAAACTAACCTGCTTTTTTGTTTTCTAAAAGAAGGGGGTCACAACATGTCAATCCTCGTGATGTATGCTCACTCTTGCGAAATTCAGGTAGGCCTTAGTTGTGGGCCCATTTTTGAGACTTGTTTCTTTACCCTTGAATCTGATAATAAAGGATGTTTGCAGAAAACAATAGAAGGTTGGATTGAAAGTGCTTTGCCTAAAGAAAGCGAGCTAGAATTAATTGTAATTAATGAAAGTAATTCAAAGGGTATCGTTGAAGAAGCTGATTCCCTTTGCATAGCCACATCTCTGGGAAAAAGGTATGGAACACAGGTCTTTGTCGTGAAAGCAACTAATGTGAGTGAATATAACCCAAAGGCATTGATCACCGGTACGCCTGCAATAAATCGCGGCTACAATGGTGATATTTTTATATTTGAATATCTTGCTAGACAACAGAGCAAAAAGCTAAACAAACCTATGGAAAATGCAAATTTTATCGTGGCTAATTTAGATAAGGAAATTCACATAGGTGCACTTTCCGGGGGTAAAGTAATAGATATGATTTCAAGTGAAAATGAAGGTCCGTTTAGCGAAACACAAAGCGGTGGTATTCCTTTTGGTCAGCTATTAGACCTTTGTCAGACCCTTGGAAATGAAGAAAAAGCCTTACGCATTATTAGCGAAAAAAGTGGCTTAAGGGGTTATTTAAATCCTTGTGATTTTACTAATATCTGGTCTTCAGTTAATGAAGCGGTCATTTTAGTGCGAAGTGCATTTGCTTATCAAATAGCAAAAGAAATCGGTGCTTTTTCAGCGGTTCTAAAAGGGAACATTGATGCAATTGTTTTATCAGGTGAATTAGCTAAAAACACTATTTTTGTGAAGGATTTAGTTCAGAGGATTTATTTTCTTGGGGATATAGTTATTGTGCCTGGCAACTATGGATTAATTGCTCTGTTAGAAGAGGCTAAATCAATCTTAAAAGAACGAATAAATAGTTAAGGAGAGTGTGATCATGGGTTTTACGAAACTAAAAAGTGAGTTACGAAATAAGGCTCCGCTTAAGTTGGCTGTCGCGTGGGGTGTTGACTACGCAGTTCTCCGGGCTTGTAGAGATGCCTTAGATCTTGCTTTTATAAAAGAAGCGGTTATTACAGGACCGGAAAATGAAATAAGGGAAATTGCTGTGCAAAATCAACTTGATCTCAATGGCTTTACTCTTCTTGATTCCCATTCACCGGCTGAGGCGGCCAATAAAGCTGTTTATTTAGTTAAAGAAAATCGTTGTGACCTTTTGATGAAAGGTCATTTAAACACAAGTGTACTTTTGCGTGCGGTTTTAAATAAAGAATCCGGCCTACGCACTCTGGGGTTACTTAGTCACGTGGCATTGATTGAATTACCACAACCCCGCCTAGCATTACTGACTGATGCCGCGATGAATATTAAACCGGATCTCGGGCAGAAGGCTCAAATCTTAGATAATGCCATTGATTTTGCTTGGTCGATAGGTCTTGATAATCCTAAAGTAGCGGTTTTAACATCGGTTGAAACTGTGAATCCCCAGATGCAAGATACATTAGATGCAGCGGCTTTGTCTTTAATGGCTAAACGAAAGCAGTTTAGAAAAAACGCAATCGTTGATGGTCCTTTGGCCTTTGATAATGCCTATTCTAAAGAAGCCGCTAATCTTAAAGATATAGATAGTCCTGTAGCCGGAGAAGCCGATATTTTTATGGTTCCTGAAATTACTGCAGGCAACATTTTGTATAAAGCCTTTGCTTATGCAAGTGGATTTTTAACGGCAGGTATAATAGTGGGCGCCGCATGTCCCATTGTTTTGACCTCCCGTTCAGACAGCCACGATAGTAAACTAAATGCTATTGCCGTGGCTTGTCGCTCTTTAAAAAGATAACGGAGGTGTCTTTATGCAACACCTTATCTTAGTGATAAATCCCGGTTCGACCAGCACCAAAATGGCACTCTATAAAGATGATAC
>DUPA01000013.1 GCA_012838515.1 Natronincola sp.
ACGTCAGCTTTTTCCGCCCGACGTTCATACCCAAACGGTCACCAATATAGGCTATTACTCCTCCTACAACAGCTAGGATCAAAATTAGAGTAAAACCATACATGGTCTGTCACCTTCCTTCTAGCTGATATCTTGTGTCTAAAGCGAGAAATTTGCCCCTAAATAATATTTACGAGCCAACTCATTCTCCGCTAATTCCTCTGTGGAACCTGACACTAATACCTCGCCTAAGTGAAGTATATAAGCACGATCAGTAATACGTAGGGTTTCTCTTACATTATGATCGGTTATAATTATCCCTAAATTACGAGTACTCAAATTCGCAACGATTTCTTGGATTTCGCCTACGGCAATGGGATCAACGCCTGCAAACGGTTCATCAAGAAAAAGAAAAGCCGGATCTAAGGCTAAAGCCCGTGCAATTTCAGTGCGTCTTCTCTCTCCTCCGGAAAGTTGATGACCTCGTTGCTGCCTTACTTCTTGTAGATTGAATTCATCGATCAAAGATTCTAAACGCTCATTTCTTTTTTCCTCAGAAAGATCGCGTAATTGCAAAACGCTCTTTAAATTTTCTTCCACGGTTAATCTCCTGAAAACAGAAGGCTCTTGAGGTAAGTAACCTAGGCCAAGATGTGTTCTTTTATACATGGGTAGGGCAGTTATGTCGTTTCCGTCGAGATAGATTCGGCCGCCATCCGGTTTGCCAAGTCCGCAGATCAATCCGAATGTGGTGGTTTTACCCGCGCCATTCGGACCCAGAAGCCCCACAATCTCACCTCGATTGGCCTCAAAATCAACATTGTGTACAACCGTTCTTTTACCATATCTTTTTACTAATTGCGTGGCAAAAAGCTCCATCATTTACACACCCGACCATTTCTAATACGTCTAAAACAATCATTCGTGAATGTTTTTTAATTATGTCGCTTTCTTAAGTTGGATTCTAAATATATTCCCGTTATTCCAAGTTTAATAACAGAACATTACATTTAGTATCTATTTATTTTCTTTCGGTGCTAAAACAAATGTCAAATCACCTTGTGCTGCAATCTTTTCCGCGACTTTTGCTTGAGCCGATATTTTCACTAAGCCCGATCTATTTGCTTGCACCGTAGCGGTGATGACCAATTGATCACCGGGCTTAACAACCTCGCGAAATCTTACTTTTTCTATGGCAGCTAATAAAGGGATAACGTCTGCGCCGGGCGCTCCTCCAACTATCAATCCGCCTACTTGTGCCATGGCTTCAACTATTAATACACCGGGCATTACCGGTGTTTCAGGGTAGTGGCCTTGGAAAAACGGCTCATTAATCGTTACATTTTTAATGGCAACAATTCTTTCGCCTTCTTCCCTTTCCAAAACCCGATCTACTAAAAGAAAAGGATAGCGATGCGGTAACATCTCCCTAATTTGGTCAATGGTAAGCATTTCTGACATGGAAAATCACTCCTTAGCTAAAAATACTAAAAGACTAGATATACTTTAGAGTTTTCTTCTCTTTTGCGTGTTTTCCTCTTTTCAGCAGGTCTTTTTAGTTAGATAGGAGTCGTTTATACAATTTGGCTATCTTTGATTGCGGATGTTCCAAAACCTGCTTAGGATGACCTTCTTCAACAATTTGACCTTCGTCCATGAATACAATTCTATCGGCTACTCGTAATGCAAAAGAAATCTCGTGTGTAACTATAACCATTGTGGTTCCTGTGCTTTTAACTAAATCTTCCATTACATCTAAGACCTCCCCTACTAAAATGGGATCTAACGAAGCGGTAGGTTCATCCCATAACATAATTTCGGGATTTGTAACTAAAGCACGGGCAATGCCCACCCTTTGTTGCTGTCCACCGCTTAATTCATGTGGTCTCCGCGAAGCAGTTGATTTGAGGCCAACCCTATCTAAGGCTGTTTCGGCTTTTTCCCGTGCTTCCTCTTTTTCCATACCTGCAAGCACCAGATGAAACATGACATTTTCTAGCACTGTGAGGCGTGCTACAAGATTAAACTGTTGAAAAACAAATCCCACATTTCTTCTTAATTTTTGCAAATCATCATGGCTTAGTTCAACTACATTTTGGCCATCAAGAATAATTGTACCTTGATCAGGTTCTGTTAGGCGATTGACACAACGAATAAGGGTGGACTTTCCGCATCCCGAAGGACCCATAATAACAACAGTTTCACCCTTTTTTACATCCAAATTTACGCCGTCCAATGCAACGAGTTTCCCGTAACTTTTTCGCACGTCTTTAAGTTCAAGCACTACTTTCACCACCTTAAAATTTCTGTTTCCAACGATTTTGCAAGTTCAATAATCCCGGCCTGCTTGAGGGAATAAGAATTTCCCTCATTATTTGCACATTAGATAGGCCTAATGACTGCCCGGCCATTACCTCCATACTATTTATGGGGCTAAATCGTTCCGCAAAAACCACGACAAGCATGCCTAGGGAAAAGCCCACAAGGACAATTACCGGAAGACTAAAGAAGGGAATTTGGGCCCGGCTAAGCTTAAACACGCAGGTTAAAATCAGGCTACCGACAATTCCTCCCGTTACCAAAAGGGGATCAAATACTTTCATCCACCATTTTTTAATGGGGGTTTTTGTGGATCGAACATATTTTAGAGTGCTAAAAATGGTTGCATGATCCAAAATTAAAACGATGAGCGTAAAGACTATTGAAAGTAAGCCTGCCACAATTGAGCGGACTTCCTTTAAAATCCTGAAGATTTCACCTCGAGGATCCGGATTAATCATTCCCACTGAAGTGAAGTATATATGAACTAAAGGATTGTCCAATTTATCCCTAAAGAGCTTTTCTAACCCTTTCTCATCAAATTCTTTACCTTGAACTAAAATTTGAATCCTCTCTCCCGGAATTACTTGTCCTCCAAGATAAGTGTTGATTAAGCGAATAGATTGTCCTATTTCTTCATCGCGTAAATCAGGGAGGGTATTTCTCACATGACTAATCTGTTCGATGATCGCTGTTAAATCAATGCCTTGAACATTGGCTATCTGTGTACTAATTCCATTTAAACTACGGCGCATCTCTTCAATATCAAGACTTTCTAATGAATCTAACGAGCCTTCACCGGTATTTATTGCCGCCTGCGCCAGCGTTTGAAATAGACCGTTTAGTAGTAAAGAAACTAAAAACTGTTCGCCTGAGGCTTTCGCATCGCCCTTGCTAATACCCTCGTTGAGTTGTCGCATTTGCACTTGCAAGACTTCCAATTGCATTAGTGCTTCTTGGAAGGTTGTCAAAACTGCATCGGCGTTACTTACGGCCTCATTAGCTTGGACCGACAGCTCTTCTAATTCTTCTAAAAGCCTTAAACTTTCATCAATGGCGTAAGCCAAACGATAACGTTCATTTTCTATTTCACCATCACCTATTAATTCTCCGCGTCCGCTCTCCCCTTCCCAGCGATAGGCAGGTAAAACCAGTTTGTCCATGGATTGTACAGGTGATCCTTTCACTATCATTCCTTTAACATTAATGGGCGTAACCTCAGTGATCTCCACAACCAAGTCATCCACAAAGTCTTCTTTTGATACTAAAACCAAAAGTTCACCTACGCCCAAATGGGCGCCTTCTGCGCCAATAATCGTTACCTTAGACGCATAGCCGGCTAAAAATGCACGCATCTCCATCAAGGTTTTCAAAAAGGCATCTAGATCTTCGCCATATTCTGCCGAAGTTATATTAGTATAATCCCCCTCTATCATGGGATAATGGGCGCGTAAAATGTCTAGTGCTTGTTGTCCCACTTCTCCGGTGTCAACTTCAAAACCCATGGGGAAGCGAAGCTCTAAAATCTCGTAATTTGCCAAAATAACATCTATGTCTTTAGAAACTCGCGAAACGGTATCTTCTGCATCTATCACAGCAATCAAGTTGTTCCCGTCTTGTACAACAAAACCCACACCGTTTACTTCACTAATCAATTCCCGCAATTCTTGACGCACTCCGGGGTGTACGCCGCGAATCAAAACGCTAGGCTCCACCATGAGGGTATACCCATTTAGCCCCGGAACCGCGCCAAAGTAGGAGGCAATGCTTTCGAGCACCTCCTTTGTTCGTTGCGCCTTCGGTAAACCAAAAAATATATTGGCTTGTCCCGCGATTGTGAATGTTTGATTTAGTTTAAATCCGGGAAACGATTCTTCACCAATGCGTTCTAATTCTCGCATAGCCGCCTCTTTCGCTTCCTCGCGAATATGCAAAATCAAATCGTACTCTCCATATTCACCAATCATATCATCTAGGGTATCACCAAAATATGTGTCAATAGCCCATGCAACCCCTTGGGAAAACACGGAGCCAATTATTATTGTCAATATCAACAAGATGATTACATCTTGATAAAAACCATCGCGAAAAAAAGAGAGCATTACCCTTCCTCCTCACCTAGTGCCTTTATTATAACACGCTCTAGCTGGGTTTTAAGCGGTAATACTCTCTAGTATTTCCAATTATTACTTATTATCCGTATTAAACTCTCCTTGAAATGAACCATAAAACCGGAGTTCACTTTTCTCCAAAAGCATCAGAAATTTTTGGCCCTCTAACTCCCCATCTTCAAAAATCACCTTAACGTTGCCGGTGAAAAGGGCCTCATCTGTCTCTTCATCGTAATCTAAGTTGTCGGCATAAATCTTTGCATCATCTGTGACAACAAGAACATTATCTTTAGCAATTAGCTTTTTATCATCACCAAAATATTCAATGATTTGTGCAGATAGCTCGAAATCATCCTTCTCTAATTTAGCGTCATTACTAAAAAGTGCATAGTTGTCTTTGGTATTCCATTCCATCTTGTATCCTAAAATCTGCACGTCATCAAAGTTCACTTTAATTAGTGCGTCCGGAATTTCCCTAACATCTGCATAGAAAATGCCCGCATCGGGATCATAGCGTCCGGCCACCACATCGTCGGGAACACCTACGATTTCTAACCTTCCCTTTTCGCTTTCAGCTAAAACAGGCACTAAGTGAGAACAAAAGATAATTAAAACTAGAATAAAAAGAACTGATCTTTTATTGTTCATCTTTTTCCACCTCCGTCTCGAAAATCACAACTCCGTAAAAGTCCATTAGATCATTGTCTAAATCATAAATGGCTTCGCTCATTTTCCAAGAAAATTCGCGATCCTTTATTTCTACACCCGCCTTTAGATGCAATAAACCGGTTTCCATTTCTAAAATCATTTCTTCCGAAACAATAGCAAGTCCCTGCCAGTCAATGTTCGCCTGACCGGGCGATGTGAGAGTGCTATCCTTTTCGTTTAAAATCAAAAGATCGCTTTCCAGCTTAAATTCATCGTCGATTTGCACTATTACCGCGTTATATAATTCTAAATTATTTTTTCTCCGATCCCAGATTGCCTTTTCAGCATCTACGAGAAAATAAGGTTCTTGTTCTTGGAAAAGCGTAATTTTATCCATTTCAGTTAAAGTAACCTGACCCTCTGCTTGTAACACGGAGTTGGTTAAAATCTCCCATTGCCTTTCTCCATCCTTGCGACCAATCAATCGAGATTCATGTAGTTGAACACTTGGTGGAATATTTTCCGCAGGTGGAGGTGGATTAAACCAAACTAGATAAATAAAATAACAGATAATAGTCACGATAATCAAAACAAAGCTAATAATGATCAATTTAGTCTTGGCGGTTAGATTCATTATTCTATACCCCCGATTATATCAGTAACCTCGTCTAAATCGAATAGGCTCATGCCTTCCTTAGAGTCCCAACCGATAGGCATGTTGGGAAATGCATTGATAGTATATTGCAAAGCGACCCGTTTTTCTACATGATCGTAATTTAGTTCTAGCGTGCGACAATGTAAATCCCTAGTAAGAGTTACATGCCCTTGGATAAACTCTTGATTTAGAGGCTCAAAGATACTTTCGTACCCAACACGCCAAGTTTTACCCACCGGAACAGATATACGAGAATCTATACGTTCCACTGTTTTAGTTGTGGGATGATAACGTAAGCCAAGTTTAAATCCTACATCCTCAGTTTTGTAATCCACCATGGGCACAAGAGTAAGTGTTTCTTTTGTATTTAAATCATGGTAACCGTACAAATCAAACGATAAACTTTTTGTAGCTTTCCAATTCGCCCTAAAAATAAGGGGACTAAACCCTTCGGATAAAAAATCATATCTACTATTTACGCTAGTTCGCAACTTAGAATTTGTATAGCTGAGTTCAAAGCCTAAATCTTGTAAAGGCTTTTGCTGATCAAACCGGAAAGGAGTGAAACCCCACACATCTCGTCTTCTATAAGTGTTTGTAAGGCGAAGACCTTTCACTAACTCTTGACTTACCGACACGCGACCATAGGTCCAAGTTTGTTGTTTTCGATCACCATAGTAGCTTGTAGATAGATCACCTTGGTAGGTTACTCTGGTTTTATCAAAAGGGCGCCAAGTTTGCGATTTTAAACTAAGTTGTCCAAAAACTCGGGATTGCTTTGTTAAAACGGGGCGTTCTTGATATCTTCCCACCACTAATTGGGATCTAAATGGAGATTTTTTTGCTCCAAAATCACTATTTTCCCATTTGAATTCGGGAATTCTCTGAATACTGCGCCATGGCTGTACTTCTGATTCGAAAAGATCCGGATTCACCTGCTGTTGTACTGCCAGTGTGAATTTATGCTTATCTTTTACATACGTGGTTTCACCTAAATAGTCAATTAATCGCAAAGTTTGAGTAGTCTCACGCTCAGTAAAACTACCTCTTAAATCAAGCTTCCAATCTTTTGTTAAATTCTGCGACCATAGTCCACCGTACTCTTCTAAACGGTGCACGAGTAATCTGGGGGTTAGCTTATAGTTATACCAGAGCTCTGTTTTGAGTCTAGGCAAATTAAGCGCCACGCTATTTTTAGTGGTGAACTCTTGGCGCATCCAAGAATTTTCCTCACTGGTATTTGTTTTCAAAGTTAAATTAGAGATTTTCAATTCGTGATTCCATGCTTTTTTCGATAAAATATCAGCGTACCCAGGCAAACCATGAAGATGTAAAGAACCCTTTCCTAATTTCTTCAGATCGTAATTGTGTTTAGCGCCAATAGCTACGCCCAAATTAGAATAGCCGTCTAGATGAATATTGCCATAGGAATTCTCGTTAAAATAATAATTGAAGGTATTTAACATATAATAACCTTCATACTCCCCATAACCCACTACAGGTAAATTAAAAAATCTATCTTCATCCATTGTATCTAACGGAATCACTAGATATGGCCAATAAAAGATAGGTATCTTACCCTCGTAATAAGTTACACCCTTGATTATTACCCGTTTACCGAGGATGACTTCAATTTTTTTTGTTGCAATATGATAATGACTATTCTCCAATTCACAAGTGGTAAAGGTGGCTTTTTCCACGGTATAGCTCTCATCATCCAACTCTACAGCATTGCCAAAGACAAATAAGGTACCTGTTTCGTCTGCCAAAAGAATCTCGGTGCGGGCCTCTTCAAAGTTACCTTCACCAGTTTCTAAATTATAAGATAAAAAGCGCCCGGTAACCTCTTGTTCCCCTTGGATGAGACTAACGTTACCCTTAAGCTCAGCTTCGCTCGTAGATAAATTAACCCATAATTCATCACTTTTGAGTATAAAATCTTCACTAGTTATGACAACATTTCCTTGGGCTTTAAAAACATTATTATTGAAATCGTATGAGCCAAAGTCCTCCGCGACAATTTGCACTCTCTCTTCGCCACAATAGGCAACGGGTACGAAGCTAAGAGTGCTAACCACTATAAATCCTAATATAAACAAAATACGGAAGAGCTTTGGCTTTTTTAGGCCCATCAGTATCTCCTTAATTCTAACGTAATTCATCGGCCTTGATTAAAAATATAGATCCCATTACGGCAAATAAAACATTTACGAGCCAAGCGGCTACCGGAGCGGGAAAAACTTCGTTAATTCCTAAGGAACGGGAAACAGAAATTGCCACGTAGTAAAACAATAATACAATTAGGCTCACCACTATACCAAAGGATCTACCCCCCTTGCCTTTTAAGGCTAAAGGAGCACCAAAAAGGGCAAAGACAAAGGAAGCCATGGGCAAAGACATCTTCATATGATAATCAACTACGAAAGAGCGTACCTTAAGCCCACTACGTTGAAAGCGCTCAATATATTCACCCAGTTCTTTACGGCTCATTTCATCAACCGTTCGCTGGTTACCTAAATACATTTCACCATCTTGCTCAGTAACTATTTCCATGCGTTTAAAGCGACTTTCGAATTCAACAAAGCCATCATCGTCAAGTTCCTGTAATATTCCATCGAATAGTACCCAAACATTCTTTTCAAATATCCCCGTTTTTGCACTCACTAAGCTGGGAAAATCAGAATCTCCCAATTCGTACACGAGAATATTCTTCAATTCATTCGTCTTGGTCTCTACTTCTTCGATATAAAAGTAGCGGTCATCTCCGCCATGGAAAAATACATTTTCCTCTACAATGGGAACTCCATCGGAAAAGATAATTCGCCGCAAAGTATTTTCGAATTCATGATTTGCCTGAGGAACGATCTTTTCCGCGGCCCAAAAATTGAATATACTTATTAATAATCCTAAAATTACAATTGGAACAATTAAACGGGGAAAAGATACTCCGCTTCCCCGTAATACTGTCATCTCATTATCCTGCACTAAACGCCCTATGGCCAATAAGGTGGCAAATAAGCTTGCTATGGGCAAAGTCATTACCGCCGTTGCCGGAATTCGATACAGAAGCATTTTAGCCACAGTAAAGACAGCCACTTCATTGACGAAAATCAAATCGGTAAGCTGAAATAGCAGACCACTTAATAGGACCACAGTAAACCCAAAAACACAAAAGAGAAAGGGTCCTATAAAGCCGCGTATTAAATAACGATCGAAAATCCTCATGCAAACACCTCACAGGTTAAACAGCGACCTACTTAAAAAGAAACTTTATAATTCAAACCTAAAAGTAAACCCGAATTCGTCGCTAAACCTAATTTAGCTTTGAAATTTGGATTAAAATGGGACATTATCCCACCATTAACTCCGCCATTATCGTATTCCAAGAAAACAACAGTAGTTGGCCCGGCTTTTTTATTTCCTTTTTGAACTTGCACAGGATTTAAAACCGCAGTGACACCGGCCATGGGTCGTACATTGGCGCCTGTACCAACTCCGATTCCTGCATGACCCCTAATAACGGGAGTACCTAGTTGCTTGCTCAGGGCAAGATAGATTTCCCCGCCGCCGCCTGAACCTAGAGCGCCCCCTACGGCAAGGGCAGGCGTTGTCTGGGTTTCACCCATCAATCCAACCTTTAAGCTACCTGCTAAACTACTTCCACCGCTCCCAAACCATTGGCTAACACCAATGTTCAAGCCAGAATATATACCATAATTCAAATCCAGTGTATTACCACCGCCTACAAAGGAATAATCAACTTCCAATGTTCCGGGGTTTAATGTATCGCCTGTGGGAATTGAGAAAACGTTTGAGGCAAAGACCGGTGCTGAGATAATTATCAGCATTAAAAACACAATTTGCATAAGTAAGATTCTTTTAGACATAACTAACCTCTTTTCTTTTCAGATGTTCTACATTATTCTATTCACATTGAAGAATTACCTGCCAATAAGCTGTGGGAGTTATTAGGTATTTTGTTAAGAAAAGGGGTGCCGCAGCACCCCCCTCCTTGTCTTTACTTTAATCTTTTTATAACTTCATCACTTAAATCATGACCCCCAAAGCGAATGACATCTTCGTCAACCACCACCGAAACTCTTGAATTTTCGGCGACTTCCCTAATCACCCTGTCTGTTTCTTGTTGAAATTGAACCTCCAGATCCTGACGATATGCTAAATACTCGGCATAAGCTTGCCGTTCACGATCTGCCCTCCCTGGATCGTCTTCATCAGGCTCTTCTTCGAGGTTAAACTGAGTGATAAGTTCGTTATAGCGGTCATTTAACTTTTGGTTTAGATTTTGAGCTCGTGCACTCTCATCCACAATCCTAGTGAGATTGACCGTGCCAATAGTTTCGGCAGGTGCCCCCGCCCAAAATGACCAGATTAGGGCCAAGGCTAAAAGTGCCACTAAACCCCAAGGTAGATACTTCACTTTTCCGTCACCACCTTATCTTTGGTGCCTAACATAAAAGTTAGCTTACTTGGGTTTAGTATTACCTATTTGCCAGTTGCCTACGCAATTCCGGTGCTAGATTAGAGATCTTTTCTTCGAAAATCTTCCAACGTTCTTCTTGAAAAACACTAAATTGCTCCGCCAGTGTTCCTTCTAGGCGGGTTCGCAATTCTTCCTTTTCCGTGACCCATATCGCTTCATGCTCTAATCTTAATTCGGCTAAGCGCATCTCGAGTTCAAGTTGAATCTCCTTTTGCAATTCAATAAACTCACTGTTTGATTCTGAAATTTGCTGCATTTTTGCAGACTGCTGATCCTCATTTAATGAAACAAGAACTAATTCCAATTGATTGCGAAGCCTCTTCTTAGCAATTTCCCTTTGCAACTCGGATGCTTTCGTTTCAAATTCACTAATCAGTTCCTTTGTAGCATCATGCAATTCTTGTTCCTGAGCTCTGCGTAACTGACTCTCTTGTTCCATCAAGAACTGCTCACCTTTTTCTATAAGTTCCTGTTCATAAGCTTTTAGAATTTCTTCTTCTTCTGCCAATAGTCGTTCGAACTCAAGTACATTGTTGTCCTCTTTAGCTTCAAATCGCGCCGGTATCATAAGTGTTGAGGCAGATAAAACTAGGCTCAAGACAACTAACAGGGTAACTTTCACGTAAGTGTTCATCTACTCATTCCTTCTAAAATGATCTAAATTAAGTATAACAAGGGTCTATGTGCCGGACAAATGTAAAAAAAACCAGTGGATGCTTTTATCCACCGGCTTTCTCAAACTATTATCTTAAAATGTCTGACCTATCCCGAAATAAAATTGACCTTTACGGTTATCATCTTTATCCTTACCTCGACCATAATCCAAACGAAGTAGACCTAGAGGCGTATCTAAACGGACACCAAGACCATAGCTGTTCTTTAGATTACTTATGCTAAAAGAATCTTCATTGTTCCATGTTGTACCCCAATCGGTGAATAGCACGCCTGTAATCTTTTCCACAATGGGAAAACGAAATTCACCATTCATTACAAACATATGGTCTCCGATTAGATCAAAAGCTTCATCACCATAACTATAACCCCTTAAAGTATCGGCACCACCAATTTTGAACTTTTCATTTTCTTGAAGGTTACCGGCTAAAAGCCTACCGCCAAGACCGCGCAGGGCAAAAACATACCCACCATCTTTAATCTCGAAGAAACGACTATATTCAAGTTTTAGCTTAGCATAATTGCTATGCCCCCCAAAAAGCTTAGTACCGAATTCTAAATAACTGTCATTCTTATACCCTCTCGTGGGATTGAAAGGATGGTCAGTAGTGTTGGTGCTAAAGCCAAAGCCAATACTACGATTATTATAATCTTTAAACCAGTCTTCTTCGGGACCTGTTTCCTGATCATACTTATTGTTTTCTAGCTTTAAGGTTAGTCTTCCCCTACTGTAATCACCGAAGGGACGTCCTAAAGTAAGATCCCCACCGATAGTACGCCTCGTACCTGTGGCCTTCTCATCGTCTTCGCCTTTTTTTACACCTTCAGTACGTTGATAAATATTTACGCCTAAAGATGTTCCGGTTTTATCGATGTATGGTTCGTGAAAACCCAGTTCATAGGATTTTACCTTCTTACCCATTTGGGCTGAACCTTTCAGTCTTTGCCCTCTGCCTAAAAAGTTTTCGTCCGCGGCCTCAACAAAACCAACTAATCCATCGTTAGAACTATAGGCTACGCCAAAAGTGGCAGAACCTGTCTTCCGTTCTTCCAGATTAACAGTTAAAACAGTTTCATCAGGGTCTTCTTCATCTGAAAAATCCCTACTAATTTCGTCGAAGAAACCTAACATTAGAACTTTTCTTAAACCACCGTCAATTTTTTGGAGGTTTACCGGATCACCGGGTTTAAGGGAAAGCTCTCTTTCTATCACAAAATCTTTTGTCTTTTTGTTTCCCACAATCTCAATATCTTTCAACTTTGTCTGTGTAAACTCTACGTTTATGCGACCTTTAGTGTCAGCGTCTAACTCGGATACCCTGGTCAAATAACCATATTCGAGGGCAACCCATTCGCGCAGATTATAAAGATCTTCTCCAAAATCTATGACATTAAGAATATACCCGACCTGTGTCTTCATTTCTTTCTCAAAATCTTTGAAACGAACGTCTTCTATGCCTGTAACATTAATTTCAGTTACCACTGGGTTTTCCTCAACTTCAAAAACAACTTGAACACCGCCAAATACAGGCTCGTAATTTACCCCGGCATCTTGGAAATAACCTAAATCATATATGGAGTGCAAGTCATCCAAGAGTTTCTGCTTCTCCACTTGTTCTCCAACTTTAGTTTTTAGTATTACATCTTTAATAGTTCCTGTATCTACATTAAGATTGCCCTTTACAACGATGGATTGAACTATATTTTTATCTTCCGAAGCGAGTGCGCTTGTTCCGGAAACAATTATAATCAATGCTAGGGCAATTAGTGCCATAACTATTTTGGATGAACCTTTCCTCATTATTTTTCCTCCTACACACATTAGATTCGTATCTACCGCTTGTACTTCTATCACTTTATTCGTATTCCTCTTGGCAACTATGGGGATTACACTCAAAATAAACCAATTTGTGGTTTACTCGGCTAATATATATTTAAATCAAAACTAACTATGCCATCTAAGACAAACTGTGTTGAAAGTCGTACCCTTTGTCCGTTTGCGGAGTTATCATCCCACCGATAATAATTAGGTATTTCCACATTATCATCGAATTCTTCATCATCAAGCTCTTCTTCGGAGTTACTGTTTTCCAACAGTGGGTAATATTCCAAGATAATTTCATTGTTTCGTTCCCCATCCATATACTCCGCAATTAAAACATCAAGCGTCTCAGCCCCGGAGGGAGAAGATTTAATTGGCTCATCATCAAAATCATTTTGACTTAAGATGCTGGGGTCTACAGGTGGTTTCATCAAGTAGTAACCTTCGGCACCACTTCGCACCGCCACATTCATTAAACCGGCAGACGCATCTTCCGGGATCTCCATACGAAGAGTCCTTACTTCACTGGCACCACGGTAGGGGCGAATTGTTACCTCAACATCGACGTTTTCACCCGGTCTAACACTTTGCTTATTTGGACGTGCCGATTCGATAGTGGCGGTTTTGCGTTCAAGCTCCACTTCCACATCAACCTTCACATGCTTTAAATCGACTTCTTGCAAACTATTATTAACCAATAGTTCCAACCCCGAAAGCAAATCGGTTAAAGACCACACCGCAATATCAGTATCACTATAAAACAGATTTTCCCTAATAATTCTCTGGGAAAGGTTATCGGCGATAAATTCGAGACGCACAAAGGATGTCCCGGCCCCTAGGCGATCTAAGGTGGCATCTACACCTTGATACGCACTGGAAATTGTTAAGGGAATTATAGCACTTTCATCTCTTATTGTCTCCACATAAAAATCTTCCTTGATGTTACGATCTTTATCAATAACAGATATGGAAACAGGCAAGTAAACAGATTCAACGCCCAGTTCGCCACCGATGCCAACTATGCGATCTTGTTTAATATTACCAATGGTCGAACCTAAAGAAACAATTTTGCTCGGCATGTCAATGCTGGGAAGGGTATAGTGTACGTATGCTGCAGAAGCAAAATAATCCACCGCCCCTTTATGAGTAAACGGATGACCGAAGCCAATGAATTTACCATCATCCCTCACATGAGTTACCGTACCAAAAGATGCAACTTGAAAATCGCCCCTCAAAAGTTGCACGCCAACCATACTTCCTGCCTTGAGCGGAGCAGCTACAACCTCAACACTGCCTAAGGCGGGCATTGTTTGTACAGCACCCAAACCAAGTGCCTTCTCTAGATATGATGTGTTCCTCTTGTTTAGCCCTTGAATAATCAATGGAGATCGTACCGGCTCAAAACCCTCGGGTAAAATTGGTTCCTCTTCCACAATTGTACTGGGAAATTCCTCATATATCTTAAACATATCGACCGCTGGAGTGACTAAGCCGATACGATGATCAGTCATGGCATATGTATATCCCAGCGCGCCTAATAAACGATCTTGAATATAGATCGGACTGCCGCTCATACCCTGTGCAATGCCGCCGGATTCGTCCATAATTTCTCCGCTAACCTTGACCATAATTAAATTATTTAAAGGGGGACTTTGGGGAACCAGGCCCAAAACCTCTACGTTGAATTTTTCGATTGTATTGCCGGAAACAACCGTTTTACCAATACCTCTTAATCCGGGTCTTATATCCTCAACGGCGAACAACTCTTCGGCAAATCCCCATGTATTGCCACATAGAATAAATACTAATAAAAATAGACCTATTCGTAATCGCAATTTACGCAAACCATCACCCCTTAATTATTTACTCGGGACTTGCGATCACCACTATGGCGTTACTAACCGCTCGTTCACTACCATCAGAGGGGATATTCAAGACCAAGTTTCTAACGACCATGGTTGTAGAACCGCCATCATCCAAATTCATAGCCTACACTGCCCCAAGCTCTATCAAAAAATCTGCCAATTCATTTAATGTCATACCAACACTGATATTAGGTTGTCGTCCATTAACAGTCACCAATAGGAGTTTGTTATCCGCGGTAATTCCCAAAGCCGTTCTTGGATTGCGACCAATCAAGATGTCGTTTTGAAAACGTTCTTCTTTACCCGTAATTTCCACTTTTCCATCACGCACTAATCTGGGACCGCCGCCGATAATTTGCCTGATATCTGTCTCTTCCCACTGGCAAATTAATTCGGTATTAATCTGTACTTTATCGCCAATTTCCAAAGTCTCTAAGAAATCTTTTGCTTCACCTGTGCCCGACAGCACAAAACCACTGGGGGGAATTGGACTATTTCCCAATTGGATTCTTGTAATCTCCCCGTCTATAACGGTTACCTCGTGACCGAAATGATTAGTATTAGTTTGATTTCCATAGTGATAATTAAACGCTACTAATTCGTCGAATTCCCGTGGTCTATTTAGGCCATGTACTTCGAAGAGAAAAGTTCCATCTTCCATTAAAACTTCACCTAGAAAATCCACGTTTCCCATGACTAGTGAGCCTTTTCCATCCATTCCCAAAGCCGTGCGATTCGCATAGGGTTCACTAATTAACTCACCATCAATCATCAATACTCCCAAAGGACGCCCGTTAGGGGCAAAATATGCTCCGTTAACTGCGGCAAATGCTCCGAAACGTTCACTTATCCTACTTACATATTCAGAACCGAACACTTTATTTTGCGCCAAGCCTAGTTTAACCTCGATACCCTGTTGTAAATCAACCTCGAGGTAATTTACCACATTAGGCCCAAATATATCGCCGCGCCGTTGATGACCATAAATTATTCCCCGCTCCACAAAACGCCGAGAGCCTTGCACATAAGTCTTATCGATTTCTATCTGAATAAATTCATCATTCTCTCGAATTTCCGGCTTAGGCACTAGATACTTAAATTCCAAAACTAGCCGAGACCCGGTGGGCGTTTTAGAAAAACGCATTTCTTTAAAGACTACATCATTATACCTTGTAACAGTGGGAAACTCAAAATTATCTACATTGGAATCAATAATAATCTTCATGGGTTTGAGTGTAGTAGTGAGCCTAAACTCTTGATCTTGACTTTTCGGTAAAGTAAGTATAATCTGCTCAGGATAAACATTTAACTCTTGCCGCTGATTGGCAAAAACTAAATGTGAGCAGAAGATGAAAAATAATATTACAAAAATTACTACAAGTGAATGTTCGTATCTGTGCTCCACACCTATGCCCCCTTATCATCATATTGATTTCGGGATTATACTTGGATTTCCTTCCAAAAAAATTAACTCCACAAGCTGATTCTTGTAGAGTTAAATAGCTTTTATTTCCAGTTATGAGTTTAGTCGTCGTCAGAGACATAACGTGACATTTGATCGTAAATTAACTTTGCCAAACCCATGCTCTGTCCACGTGCCGAGTTAGAAGAAATCTCCTGATCTAACATGGATTGAAATAGTTTTTCGGCCTTTTGATCTCCAAAGAGCTCGTTTTCAGGTACGGTACGTCTCATTTCCGTTAATAGCTGATTGAGAAATAATGCTTCAAATTGTTCGGACGCTTCCTTCAAAGCCCTTTTGGAAGTAGAAGTTCGCCGTTCAAGTGTTTCCGCTTGGTCAGCGGCTATATTGCTAGGATCCCAATTAACACGCACCGTAAAACCCCCTTTAGATAATAACTAATTCACCAAATAGTGCACCTGCCGCTTTAATAGCTTGTAGAATCGCAATAATATCCCTTGGTGTGGCACCAACCGCATTTAAAGCGTCGACTAAGTCCTGAACATTCGGGGCACCGCCTAAAACGGTAAATTGGCTGTGCTCTTCATCCACATCCAATGTACTGGCTTGACCAACAACCGTACTACCGCCTGAAAGAGACGGAGGTTGTGATACAACCAATTCATTTTTTACTTGAACTTTTAGATTACCATGGGAAACCGCCACAGTCGCAACGCGAACGGACGCCCCCATTACAACCGTTCCCGTCCTTTCGTTAATGACAACACGGGCATTAACATCAGGTCTAATGGGTAGTTCTTCAAGTTCAGCAATAAACCCTACTAAATTACTTAAATATTCCTCGGGAACCATAATATCAACGGTGGATTGGTCATAAGCACTGGCCAGAGTTTCTCCGTAAACATCATTTACTACTTTGGCCAATCGCGAAGCAGTGGTGAAGTCAGGTTCAAATAATACTAATGAAATTTGACCATCGTTGGCCAAATCATCTTTCATTAGTTCCCGTTCGACTATGGCACCGTTGGGAATTGTTCCCACAGTTGCATGGTTTACTTGTGCTCCTCCCCCGCCTCCACGTACCACAAAACCACCTATGGAAACAGAACCTTGGGCAACGGCAAAAATTTGCCCATTTGCAGCTTGTAAAGGTGTTTGTAGTAAAAGCCCACCTTGCAAACTACGGGCATCACCAATTGACGAAACGGTAACATCAATGCGATCTCCACTTCTTAAAGATGAAGGCAAATCGGCCGTAACAGTTACCGCAGCAATGTTACGCATCCTTAAGTCATTTGCGGAAACACTTATACCGAATCCTTCAAGCATATTAGCAATCATTTGAATGTTAGCTCTCGAACCGGCTCCATCACCTGTGCCCTGAAGGCCAACTACTAAGCCAAGTCCATAAATCTGGTTATCCCGCACTCCAAGTACACGAGCGACATCTTTAACCCGTACAATGGGTGTATCGTACATGATGGGCTCAACAGTCTGGGCGCCTGCTAAACTCGCACTAATTAACACTACTATGAGAGCTAACCATTTTGTCTTCTTAAGCATCTGGGCTCCTCCTTCTAAAACAACCAGTTAAAGATGCGAGTTATAATTCCGGGATTATTTTTGTCTGCCACAATACCCGTTCCTAAAAAAGCGATTTCAGCATCTGCCACAAATGTGGAAAGCACTGTATTATCAGGTGTAACATCTTGATTGCGAACTAACCCTGAAATCACAATTTCTTGTTCGTCACCATTTATGAGGATCTTCTGACGACCTTCTATTTTCATAGTATTATTGGGATACGTCTCCACAACTTTTGTTGTTAGCTTAGCCTGCAGACTTCCTCCGCGGCTGGTGGAACCATCTGATTTAAAGGAATCTCCACCGCCTACCTTTAATAAAGGAATCAAGTCTGCCAAAACACCCACACCGGGTCCCACCGAAACTTCCGATTCTTTTCCCGCGTTAGTATTAGCGTTTTGCCTAGCTTGCGCTTGCTCCACAATTATAACTGTAACCAAATCACCTGGGTTTCTCGCCTTTTTGTCTTGAAACATAGATGTCCCATCCACGGGAAATAAAGAGTTTGCGCTTGCATTAACCGAAACAATCAGCATTAACACTATTAAATTCAGAAACACAACCTTATTTATCTTCATGGAGTACCTGACCCCCTCATGTTTACCTGAACAGTCTCTTTATCAATTATTTCCGCTTGCACAATTTGTTTTGACAATGAATTTTCCACGGATACAGTTTCTCCTATACCACCCGTACCTTTTGCCACACCGGGAGCCGTCACCACCAAAGAGCCGGTATAAACAACAATTGTAACATTATCGCCCCGTTCAATTACTGGTATAGGTTCCACATTTAAGCTCGTAAAAGCGGTATCTTGTAAGATTGTTCTTTTTGCCCTTAGACCAATAAGTTCTTCTATGCCACGTCCATCGGGTTTAGCATTTCGCAGCTCAACTTTGGCAATCTTTAGATCTTCAGCGGTAATAATGTCACCTCTTCTAAGATCTCGGGCAGCAACAACCACATCGTGTAGTAAAATACCATTTTCTTCTGCCTTAGTGTTTTGTTCTTTTCTTTCGTTTCTTCCAAATATTTGAACCTCAAGAGGGCCGGCAAACTCAACTTTTTTTACATCTATACCTGCTTGCCGTAGACGTACTTCAATTTGCCCCTTAGTGAGTCTTCGAGAGCTTCCCGGTCTAGGGGCCGCGCCTGCATTTACCTTTGAGACCTCAGCCACCAGTTCCTTTGGGCCTGTGATCTCCGCTATTTCCCCCAAAAGAATCCATTGCCCCTGTACCTCTGCGTTTTCAGATAAATTAAGAATAACTTGTTCTAACTCGGTTGCTCCACATGCCGAGATAGCAAACAAAAGACCGATTAAAACCAAGATTACACGCTTAAATCCCCATAACTTCATGATTTTATCTGCGTAAATTGTTCGCTGTTTGGAGCATATCATCTGAGGCTTGAATTGCCTTTGAATTCGTTTCGTAAGCCCTCTGTGAAACGATCATGTTTACCATTTCTTCAACTACTTGTACATTGGACATCTCTAAGAAGTTCTGACTTAAAGTACCGAACCCATCAAGCCCGGGGGTTCCCACCATGGGATCTCCGCTGGCGGCTGTTGCAGAATAGAGATTTTTACCTTCGCTTTTTAAGCCCGCGGCATTCACAAAGCGCACTATTTCCAGTTCGCCGATTTCTTCAGGTGATTCTCCTCCCGGTCGCATAATACTAACTGTCCCATCCGTTCCGATGCTTAGTTCTAATGCTTCTTCAGGAATCACAATTTCCGGTTCGATTGGAAAACCGTCGGAAGTTGTCAATCGTCCATATGCATCTAATTTAAAGGCACCATCTCTAGTGTATTTTACGCCACCGTCCGGCAATAAGACTTGAAAGAACCCATCACCTTCGATTACCACGTCTAATGGATTATCAGTCTGCTGATACATACCTTGAGAAAAGATCCTTTGCGTTGCCACGGTCCTAACACCATGACCGATTTGAATTCCCGTTGGTACTTGGGCTCCTGCTGTTGAAGGAGTACCTGCATACTTAACCGTTTGATATAAAAGATCCTGAAAATCTACCCTGCTTTTTTTAAATCCTGTAGTATTTACGTTCGCTAGATTATTGGAAATCGTATCAATTTTTGTTTGTTGAGCCACCATACCGGAGGCAGCCGTCCATAAAGATCTCATCATAACAAAAAACCCTCCTTGTTTGTTCGTCTAAAAACAATGCAAGAAAAGGGGTTAGAAACCATCTCTGTCGGTCGATAGTCTCATAGGCTTCTGTTTACCAGTCCGGCCCGTTCCCCAAAACACTATACATCATTCAGTTTACCAAGAGTCTCATCGTATGCTTGTACCACTTTTTGGTTTGCTTCGTAAGCTCTTTGGATTTTAATTAAATCAACCATTTCCCTAACAACGTTAACATTTGCCATTTCAATAACGCCAGGTGCTACCCTTGTTTCTATAACGAAAGCGTCACCTGCTTCCGGCAAGGCTTCATACATGTTAGCGCCGCTTCTCGCTAGTCCTTGAAGATTATCAAAACTCATGAGTAAAAGCCTGTCCGCCACTTCTCCATCAATGAAGATTTCGCCTTCTTCATTGAAAAGCACTTCTTCAGCTTCGCCCACATAGATTGGACCGGCCTCCCCTTGAACAAGATTTCCGTTTAGGGTAGTCAAATAGCCATCTAGATTGATTGTAAACCGTCCATCACGTGTAAATCTAGGACCTTCAGGGCTATCGATTGCAAAAAATCCTTCTCCCACTATGGCTAAATCTAAAGGGTTTTCAGTTGTCTTCAGGCTCCCCGGAGCAAAGGATGTATGACTACCCTCTACCCATGCACCCGTACCCAATCTACCAATAACCTGTCTTTGTCCTTGGTAAACCCGGGAAATGGGGGCATCGGGATAAGAATAAACATGAGCCACCTGCTTTTGAAAACCCACTGTATCAACGTTGGCTAAGTTATTGCCGGTCACATCCATGCGAGTCGATTCCATAAGCATACCTGATGCCGCAGTATAGATGCCACGAACTATTCTCATCACCTCCCTAATTCTTAAAAACCATAATTAAGTGTCTTATAAAGTTTATCGGCAAGTTACCAAATTAGCTTTAGCGCGCTCTGGAATAAGTTCCAACAAAAGCACCACTAGGTATGGATTTTTTGAATTTGTCTAAGATTTCTCCGGTTCCTTCAACAACACAATTGAGCGGCTCTTCGGCAACATGTACAGGTACACCGGTTTTTTCTTGAATTAAACGTGGAATGCCATGTAATAGTGCTCCACCACCTGTTAATGAAAGACCCTTATTGACTATATCCGCGGCTAGCTCAGGCGGGGTTACTTCTAAAACACTACGAATTGCATCAATTATACTCTGGAATGGTTCTTCCAATGCAGGATAAATATCAACTGCAGATATTTCAATTGTTGCCGGCAAACCCGTAACTAAATCTCGACCTCGAATGGTCATTCTTTGGTCCTCTTCAGGATAAGCACTTGCCACTTGGGTTTTTATATCTTCAGCAGTGCGATCACCAATGGCTAGGTTGTACATTCTCTTTACATGACGAATAATGGCCGC
>DUPA01000106.1 GCA_012838515.1 Natronincola sp.
TTGCTCCTTGGTGTAGGTGGCGGTGCCGCAATGTCCATTTCTTTGGGAGAAGATAACGAAAAGGAAGCGACGGCCCTATTTAGTACCGCGGTGCTTTTAGGAATTATAATTTCATTAATATTTACTACTTTAGGGTTAGTCTTTAGGAATCAATTTGTCTCATTTTTAGGCGGCGATCAAGTTAATACTAGTATGGTGAGGCAGTACGTTATACCTGTAACAATGTTTAGCTTTTCTTTTGTTTTCACCCAGTTATTCGCGGCCTTTGCCCGCCACGATGGGGCACCGGGTATAGCCATGTGGAGTACCATATTAGGTGGTTTTTTAAACATTGGTCTAGATGCCCTTTTTATCGTCGGTTTTGGATGGGGAATGTTAGGTGCATCATCGGCAACCATTATTGCATCTTTAGCCAGCGTATTAATTTTACTCAGGCATATTCATAAAAGTAGGATCCTAAAATTTAGAAAAGCTCAGATGACATGGTTTAGAGTCCAGAGAATTGTGACCAATGGAGGGGCAAGTTTGGTAGTGGAACTTTCTTCCAGCGTTGTGCTTTTTGCACATAATAGGGTTCTTTTATCCACCCTCGGTGAGCTGGGAGTTGCCGCATATGGAGTTATTGCAAATTATGCCATCATTGCCCTTTCAATATTCACCGGTGTTGGTCAGGCGGTGCAGCCCATTGCAAGTATAAATCATGGTGCCGGCTTAACAGAACGCTCCCGTGGGGCATTAAATTTAGGTATGGGTATCTCTTTTGTGCTGGGCATAATTTTTTATGGTGTTGGTTTAGGTTTCCCCAAGGCATTAACTAACTTCTTCGTGGAGGCCACTCCCGAACTTTTGAAAATATCCACTTTTGGAATTCGTCTTTATTTCTTATCCTTTATTTTTGCTGGGTTAAACGTAACTTCGGCTGCTTATTTCCAATCGTTAGAGCAAAGGCAATATTCATTGCAGGTTTCTTTGCTTAGGGGTTTTATCTTTGTTGTCTTAGGCCTTTTATTCCTACCTCAACTGTTTGGTCTTTGGGGAGTGTGGTTAACGGTTCCATTGGCAGAACTACTGACCTTTGGCTTTGTTTTTGTAAAGGAAAAACAGGACAGCTTGGTGGAAAAGCTAGCTTTGGTGCGACGCGGATAAAACTTCATTTTGCGGTTATGCTAAAATTATCGCTTCTAGGTTGAACCAGAAAGGAGAGGTAGTATGGCCAAAGGTCCCAAACCGGATGATCGTAGTGATAATGTTGAAAAACTACGGGAACAGGTGGTTAACACCATAGAAAACATTGAAGCATCCCATGATACGTTGCAGATGGATTTATCAGAAGATCAAAAAGAAGACATACGGGCCAAAAACCGCCGTAGGGAGAGGGCAATAGCTGATAAACGTGAAGAAATTCAGGATGAATATGAATTTCAACAAAAACAAGATTAATAAGTATTATATGCAAAACCACCGTAGAGGTGGTTTTGTTGATCCTGTCACTTAAGGAAGGATTGTATACCGCTAAAGAGAAATGATTACTAAGTTAATCATGATCTTCGACGAGGAGAGATAATATGACTAGTAAGATCAAGATAAGTTTAATCGGAGCAGGTAATATTGGTCAAAACGCTCATATTCCCGCGTATCTAAAGCAAGGCGACGTGCAATTGTTGTCTGTATATGATTCAGACGAAGAACGTTCGCGTGAAGTGGCTGGGCGTTTCGGTTTTGGACATGTGGCAAAAAGTATAGATGAACTAGTCGCCATGGATGAGTTAGATGCCGTTAGTGTATGCACATGGAATAGTGGGCATCTAGAAGCAGTAATTAAAGCGGCCGAAGCGGGGAAGCACATTCTTTGTGAAAAGCCCATGGCAATGAATGTTAAAGAAGCTGAAAAGATGGCAGAAGTGATTAGGCATAATAATGTTATTTTTATGATGGGTTTCATGAATAGATTTAGGGTGGAGAGTAAAATAATTAAAGAAATGGTTGAGCGAGGGGAGCTTGGTGAGATTTATTATGCCAAAACAGGAATCGTTAGGCGTCGCGGCACACCGATTGGCTGGTATACTGATCCGAGCAAATCCGGTGGCGGACCGGTTATAGATATCGGTGTTCATGCCATTGATTTAACGTGGTATCTAATGGGTAGACCACAGCCCGTTAGTGTTAGTGCCGTAACCTTTGATAAAATAGGGAATTTTAAAACCAAAGCAGTGAGCCGCTGGGAGGCTTACGATACCGACAATATTGTCTTCGGTACAGAAGACTCGGGTGCAGCCTTAATTCGTTTTAAAAATGGTGTGGCCATGAATGTGGATGTTAGCTGGGCTATTAATGCACAGTATAGGCCACTTTATAGCGAAATATTCGGTAGCAAAGCCGGTGCAAGTCTCGATCCATTTGTAATCTACGGTGAAGAAGCCGGATATTTAGTTGATAAAAAACCCATCGCCGAACCGGAGGATCTATTTGCAACTCAAATCCGCCACTTCCTTGATTGCATCAAGACAGGTGAAACGCCAATGGCATCACTTGAGGATGGTTTGACTATACAGAGAATTCTTGATGGAATCTACGAGTCGGCCAAATTAGGTAAGGAAGTTACACTCTAGGGGGAAACAAATGAATTTAGGTTACATGCGGGATATATATGAACAGTTACACAAAAATCCTGAGGTCAGTTTGGAGGAATATTGGACGGCGAATTTTATCGCTTCCGAACTGGAAAACCTAGGTTTTTCAGTTAAAACGGAGATAGGCGGTACGGGCGTCGTGGGAATTATGGAATTTGCCCACCCGGGTAAATGTCTTGCCTTCAGGGCAGATATGGATGGGCTACCGGTAACAGAGAAGACTGGAGTTGCTTTTGCCTCTAAAAATCCCGGTGTGATGCATGCCTGTGGGCATGATAGTCACATGGCCATTTTGTTAAGCGTTTGCGCATATGCGGCACAAAATAAAGCTGAGCTATCCGGTAGCTTAATAGCAGTCTTTCAACCGGCAGAGGAGATTGTTGTTGGGGCAAAAGCCATGCTAAAACAAGGCGTTTTCGAGATTAAAAAGCCAGATTACTTTTTGGGCATCCATAACTGGCCCAGTATTCCCGCGGGCACAGTGGGACTCGAAAGTGGGCCGGTTACCTCGTATGCAGATGGCTTTAAGGTTACATTTATGGGGCAAGGCGGTCATGGTGCATTTCCCCATAAGGTAAGGGACCCCATAGCCATGGCAACCCTTGCTGTTCAGAATGCGTATGCTTTGACGCAAAGAACAGATGACAACTTAAACCCGCGGACTTTATCGTTTGGCATGATTCACGGTGGGACAAGCTTCAATGTGATTCCCGAAACAGTGGAGATGGAAGGCACAGTACGTACCGTTAGTGAAGAATCACAGCAAGGGATGATTGAACTTCTACACAAGGCATTTAATTCAAGTGCTGAATTATACGGGGGAAGTTATAATCTAGAGTATCGTAAAGGGGTGCCGGCAGTGGTAAATGATCCCTTAGTTGTGGAGAAAATAATTAAGCTGCTACAGGAAGAAACAGCGCATATTCACCTTATAACGCAAGGATTAGTAAGCCTTATCGGGGAGGATGTGGGGTACTTCTTACAAGAAGTACCCGGTGCTTTACTTTTTATCGGTTCGGGTCAAGAGGGTGCAATTAACGAACTGCATAACCCTTGCTTTTTGGTGCCCGAAGAAACGTTGCACACGGGTTATGCAGTTTTAACATCTATTCTTCGCAGGCTAACTGTCTAACGTTTTTAGTGCCTTTTCGATTCCTTCTAGTGCCTCTTCGATTAAAGCACGGGGACATCCGATATTCATGCGTTGAAAGCCCTGTCCGCCGGAACCGAATATTTGCCCATCAGTAAGTGCCAGCCCGGCATTTTTTACGAAAAATTGATTTAATTGATCGTAAGGAATACCAAGTGATCTACAGTCTAGCCACAAAACATAGGTGCCCTCCGGCCTAAAAACTTTTATTTGTGGGGCGACCGTGGCTAAGCGGGCAATTACGTATTCTACATTTCCCTCTAAATAATTCATAAGATTATTTAGCCATTCTTCTCCGTGCTTATAAGCCGCTTCCCCCGCAACGATACCGAAAAGATTTAGCTGTTCGAGGGAGAGAGCTTTAATTTGTGCCGTGAACCTGCGACGAAAGGTCTCATTGGGGATAATTATATTGGCAAGATAAAATCCGGCAACATTAAATGTTTTGCTAGGGCCCATGAAAGTCAGGGTGCGCTGGGCAATTTCCGGCGATAAACTGGCTATGGGTGTGTGTTGGTGTCCTTTAAAAATAAGATCAGACCAAATCTCGTCTGCGAGTAAGGTTACTTCATATTGCGTGACTAATCGTGCTAAGTTGTTTAACTCCTCTTTAGTCCAGACTCTGCCCACCGGATTATGAGGGCTGCATAAGATCATGGTCTTTACACCCGATTTAAAGATTTCTTCCAGCTCTTTGAAGTTCATGGTAAAATGACCGTCTTCAAGGATTAAAGGATTTTCCACAATAACGCGATCGTTATCGCTTACAACCTTAAAAAAGGGAGTATAGACGGGCGGTTGGATGACAATTCGTTCACCGGGTTCGGTGAGGGCACGGATGCTTATAACTAGACCAAGCACAACCCCCGGGCTATGCCTGATTAGTTCGCCATCAACCGACCAAGCAAATTGTTTTTCAAGCCAAGATGAAAAAGCTTGTACGTATCCTTGGTAGTCTCCCTCGTAACCGTAGATTCCGTGAGTAGCCCTTTGCGTTACCGCTTGCACCACTTCCTTAGGTGCTTTAAAGTCCATGTCAGCAACCCACATGGGAATTAAATCATCTTCCCCGAATAGCTCGGGCAGTCCGTCCCACTTTATACTATGAGTGTTTTTTCTGTCAATTACCTGATCAAAAGGATTATTCATTATCGTGCCTCCCAGGCTACATTAGTTCTATAGGCGGCCTCTTTAACCGCTTGCGCAACGACTTCAACTACTAGCTGATTAAAGGGGGAGGGGATAATATATTCATGATTAGGTTCGCTAATAAGATTAGCAATTGCATATGCCGCCGCTGTTTTCATTTCGTTATTAATATCTCGGGCTCTGGCATCCAATGCACCCCTGAAGATACCGGGAAAACCTAATACATTGTTTATTTGGTTTGGATAATCTGATCTACCGGTGGCTACGATGGCGGCACCCGCCTCCAATGCTAACTCCACAGCAATCTCAGGTTCGGGATTGGCAAGGGCGAACACAACCGGATTATCGTTCATACCGCGAATCATCTCTACAGTTAAAATATTCGGGGCCGATACACCTATAAATACATCGGCACCCACTAAGGCTTCTGCTAAAGTTTCTTTTGTAGCGTGGGGATTTGTAAGAAGAGCAATTTCTTCTTGATTTTCATCATTAGTGGGATCACCGGGAATTAATCTTCCATTCCTACCCACTGTTACAAGGTTTTCATACCCATCATAAAGCAATAATCGGACGATGGCGCTGCCTGCGGCCCCGATTCCATTTATTATTATCTTAGAACCCTTACCTTTATTTATAACCTTTAGGGCATTTATAAGGCCAGCTAGGCAGACAACCGCCGTTCCATGCTGGTCATCATGGAACACAAATATATCGGTTTCGGATTGTAATCTACGTTCGATTTCAAAGCAGCGAGGAGCAGAAATATCCTCCAGGTTCACACCGCCGATGGTTGGTTCTAAAGCTTTAATAATTGCGACAATTTCATCAACATCCTGTGTGGCCAAACAGAGCGGGATTGCATCAACGTTGGCAAATGTTTTAAACAAGACGGCTTTACCCTCCATTACAGGTAATGCAGCTGAAGGTCCGATGTTACCGAGACCAAGTACGGCAGATCCATCTGAAACCACCGCAATGGTATTACTTTTCCAAGTGTAATCCCACACCTTATCCGGCTGCTCAGCAATTATTCTGCATGGCTCTGCGACCCCCGGGGAATAGGCTAAACTAAGATCAGCAGTATTTTCAACCTTAACTTTACTGGTAATTTCAACTTTTCCGCGCCAAGTTTTATGCTGGTTGGCTGCCTTTTCGTAAATATTCATCGTACCCCTCCTGGTCACTTGATTATTAGGGACAAAGAAATCATTTTGCCATGGATTTATTGCTGGTGACAATGGAATGCTCTTCTTGTTTTATAAGGTGGATTAATCTTCCTAAGAATATTTCCGCTTCTTGCAAAACCTCAGATTCCGGCATTGTATTATCGAATAAAATCGCATCCCGCAATTTCTTAATTTGTTTTAGTTTTTCGAGGTCTTTTTCCTCTAATGGTAATGTTAGGGTTTGATCAGATTTACAGTGCAAGGATTCACCGAAAATTCTTTCGGTCATGATCCATTGATTCATGAACAAACTTAAGTCTTGGTCTTGTATAAAACATGGGATGCACCGGTCGTGCTCGCTAAGGGGTTCCCTATTCAACACCGCTAGTTTGGTATTATTGTAAATGGTGTAGTAGTTGGGATCAGCTAAAAAAAGCTGATCAATGATTTGATGAACAACCGGTTGCTTTGGAGAAAGCAAATCACATTTTTCTAAAAAAGGTGTAAGTTTCGCTGAAGAATTCAAGCCGATGCTTTCTAGAAAATCAAAAAGTATATCGGTGCGACCCACCGAGAAGTTTTCAACATCTTCGAAGGTCTTTTTTCGAACATAATCATAAAGGTACGAAGAAAGTTCATAATGATTGTAGAACGGTTCTAGCTCGCTGTTAATTCTCCTTTTGGAGGCACTTTTAAGTCTCTCTAAGGCAATTTCACCCGCGTGCATTAGACCGTTGAGTTCATCTAAAATAGCATATTCATTTTGAGATAAGAATCCGGCGGTGGATTTATAAATTAAATCATGTTCTATTTCGGCCCAAGCATGCATTAATACGGAGCCCATTTGTAGTTCAATTACTTTATCAGCCAAATGTAATTCACCGGGCTTTAAGGTTTCGGGTTTTAAGTATAACCGATAGTGGCGAGCACTATAACCGAGAAATCTTTTTTGGTAGGGCATTCGCTTATTGTCATCCTCCGGGAAGTCCTTGATCTGGTCGATGTTAAAGTTTGAACAGATAAATGCATTTACTTTATCCCAATCGCCCGGAAAATACAAAGATATTCGTACACCGGCTAAATCAATAATATCATTATAGATTTCTTTGATAGAATTATACGTTCGATCTTTAGCCCTAGTTTCGACCTTATCCGTAAGGCTATCGATTTTTTTTACTCTAAAAGTAACTAGCGCTCTAAACCCTTGCCGTTTAAGACCGCACTCACATTGTTCGGCACAAACGCGGGCTAAGTTTTCGAAGTTCTCAATATTCTTTTTGTAGTCTTCGATAAATTCGTTGATGAGAGCCATGTCGTCCTCCGATCTCCACGAATCTCTCCCTGCATACTTATGCGAGGTTTAGAAGCCAGAAAACCCAAATTACACTTGTGGAACAAAGGGATATTAGAGTATACAGGATTCGCGGTCCTACCTTGTCATTACGTACAACCCATAAACGGATAGTAATAACGAGCATAAGAATGGCCAGTACTAATAAAGTCTTCGAAAGTATAAAGAAAGCATTAAGGGTAGATGTTGGTTGCAAAATTTCCATGGGTAATCCCAGCTCGGGATGGGTGTTTGTTAAAGCATCAATTACTAAAACAAGAGAAGTTATATAGATAATAATAAAGATTGTTGCAATAATCTGACCTATGCTAAAGTGGATTCGATTGCGCGGCGAGCGGAAAAGCTGCTTTATCCATTTTAATAAGGTTAAAGTCATGATCAGCAGTGATCCGATCAAGATAGAAATGATGGTAATAATATTGCGATACCATGGTGTGCGCAATAAAGTATGGGGACCTCCCAAATGAATCTTGGTCGCTTTACCATTATGGAATGTAAAAGAGATCTTTTCCTGTCCATTGATTTCTCGGAAGATTCCCGGATTGACCTCCCCAAAACGGGAGGTGTTTCCTGCGGCGGTTAATAATAAATAGCCGTCTTCATCGAAGTTCACGGTTACTCGGTTCATTAAAGTTACTAAAATTTCATGTTGAGTAAAATTACCCCGAGCGAAGTGATATGTTCCGGTATAATTATCTTCTGTTCCCACTGCAACCGCTTTGGGAATCGAGCTATCTTGCTCTTTTGGGGGAAAATAGCGATCCATAAAGCTGTTGAAAAGATCAAAGCGAGCTGGTCCCGCTTGGGCTGAATTATAGGAAACATATAAACCCACATTTTCTTCTGGAAGGAAGTATAATCCCGTGTGGAAAAACACCGTATCCCCACCGTGAGATAGAACCCTATAACCATTATAATCTGCCTCAATAAAGCCATAGGTCATGCCCGGGATTTCCGGATGATCAGAAAACTGCGGTGTTTGCATTAATTTAGCAGTACTTTCTTCTAGAATTCTATTGATTACTGTGGGTGCCGTTTGGTGAAATTCAGCATCTTTTTCGTTTTCTTCACTTGCTTCAAACTCGTCAAGTTCAATATTTGTTTCATCTTCTATTACGACTTCTTCGCCATAAATGGCTCCCAAATTGAGGTGGGCGATTATCAGTTTAGCCATGTCTAAGGTGGTGCTTGATAAACCACCACTGGGGACGGCCTGTATATATTCGAAAGTCGCCGGTTTATAATTTCCATTTGTATAAAAGTAACCCTTGCTCATTTGAGCTTCGAGTTCTTCGGATACAGGTTGAGCGAAAGTACTCTGATTCATTTCTAAAGGTGCAAAGATCCTTTGTTCAACATACTCATGGAAAGGTTGTCCACTAACAAGTTCAACTATATAGGCTGCTAAAGCCGTTCCATAGTTGGAATACGCCAGGGTAGTACCTGGTTCATATACTCTGCCGGGAAGGTGGTTACGGGCATATTGATCAAGTGGCTGAATAGCATCGGGGCCGGCGACAAAAAGCCCCGTCGCTTGATCTTCAAAACCGGCTGTATGAGTAAGTAAATCATGCATGGTAATGGAACCCGTTTGTTTCCCGTTTGAAAGCTTGTTTGGTAGCGGAAAATCAAGGTATGTATTAATATCAACATGTAGATCTAAAAGACCTTGTTCCATTAACTGCATAACCGCGGTCCAGACTAAAATTTTGGAGTTTGACCCCGGGCGATGTAACGTGGTAACGGGATCATAAGGCACCTTGTTTTCGAAGTCGGCATAGCCGTAACCTTTGCTGAACAAAATCTCTCCATCTTGTATAATGGCAACGGAGATACCCGGCACTTTATATTGCTCATGCTGAACGGAAAATATTCCATCGAGAAATGCTTCCAACTCGGTTAGGCTGTCTATGGTTTGGGCCTTGACTTGGGGAATGAGTATAAAGAGTATCACTAGTAAACTGCAGAGAACGTGTAGCTGTTTCGTTTTGGGTTTCATCCGTTTCACCTCATTGGAGTACGTATATGTAAATAAACTTCTCCAAAATAAGGTTTAATCCTGCCCTTTGGGCTTTAATATCTAGCTCCTCACTCAATATCCCATGGTTTGCATAACCAAGTAATCAAGGCGAATTTAGCGCTAAAAACTAGAAGCATGGGAAGTGGATAATACCAGGTTTGACAGGTAAACATTTTTGCCTGACGCACCACTTCGCTGAATGCGGTTGCGAGAAAAGCCCATGAGAAAGCATAAAAATAGCCAAGATATCGGTTGTTTTTAGGCCAGAAATAAAGATAGGTCATGACTATGAAGGTCCACGCCACTGCAGATAAAAGTGGTATTCCACCCACTTCGAAGATCCCTAATTTATCAAAGCGGAAGATTTTAAAGACATTTCCAAGGAAAAAGAAATGCAGTGAGCTAAGTAATCCACCGAAGACCACTCCATAAGGAACTAAAATCCTTAGACTTCGTCTGGGTATAGTCATTATTACTAGTAACACTAGCAGTACTATTAAAATGGGGTAAACTAGGTGGTGAATCATCTCCACATTACCAGCTCCTTAAGTTAAGATAAACATAGTTTATCCAAAACGAAGAAAAATTTTCGCTTGAACGGACAGAAAGCATTGTGTTGTGATATACTAGGAAAGCGTTATGCGGTACATTTGGTTGTATTTTGGGAGGATTTATGTGAAATGAAAATAAGAAATGTGGCCATTATTGCCCACGTTGATCATGGTAAAACAACTTTGGTGGATGCCTTTTTAAAACAAAGTGGTATTTTCGGTGCTCACCAGCATGTTGAAGATAGGATTCTCGATTCCAATGCCTTAGAACAAGAACGTGGCATTACTATTTTGGCTAAAAATGTATCTGTAAAATATGAAGATGTGAAAATAAATATAGTTGACACGCCGGGGCACGCGGACTTCGGTGGTGAGGTGGAGCGTATTCTGAGTATGGTTGATGGTGCATTGCTCGTGGTGGATGCAGTTGAAGGTCCCATGCCTCAAACTCGTTTTGTTTTGCAAAAGGCATTGGAACGAGGGTTGGCACCCATAGTAGTGGTTAATAAGATCGATAGGGATGCCGCCGATCCTAATCGGGTGATTGATGAGGTGTTTGATCTATTTGTTTCTTTAGATGCAACTGAAGAACAGTTGGATTTTCCCGTTTATTATGCATCAGCCCTCGCAGGGGTGGCAAGCACAGAACCTTTTTCCCTAGGTGGAGATGGTAATATTTTCCCCTTACTTGAGGGGATTGTCCAATTTGTTCCCGAGCCTAAGGTCCAAGAATCCGGTTGTCTGCAAATGATGATCAGTAACTTAGAATATAATGATTATGTGGGTCGTATGGCTTTAGGAAGAATTAGTAGCGGCCGGCTACGAAGTGGCCAGGATGTTTTGCTTACGCATAGCGAAAGAACAGGTACTAAGCGGGGTAAGATAAGTCAGCTTTATACTTTCGAAGGTTTGGACATGACCTCGGTTAAATCTGTTTCTGCCGGTGATATTGTCGCTTTTGCCGGGATTGATAATGTTGAAATTGGAGAAACGGTTAATGATATTGATAAACCATTGCCGTTGCCGGCCATCTCCGTTGATCAGCCTACTTTAACCATGATTTTTAGGGTTAATGATGGTCCGTTTGCCGGCTTGGATGCGGACTACTTAACGTCTCGTCAGTTGCGGGAAAGATTGTGGAGAGAAGCTAGAACTAATGTTGCTTTGGCAGTGGCTGAGACGGATTCTTCGGATCAGTTTAGAGTATCCGGTCGTGGTGAACTGCATTTAAGTGTGCTTATTGAAACAATGCGGCGGGAGGGTTATTCTTTTTGCGTAACCAAACCGGAACCTGTGTTGCAACATACTGATGAGGGGATTCTTGAACCCTATGAGCACTTGACTATTGATGTACCTCAAGATTATTTAGGTGCTGTAATGGAGCAGATTGGTCGAAGACGCGGCGAAATGCAACAAATGAGTTCCGCATCGGAAGACCGTATGCGGGTGGAATTCATTATTCCGGCACGGGGCTTGATCGGTTTTGCACCTCAGTTTCTGACCGAGACTCGCGGTCACGGCATCATGAACTATGCTTTTTCCCATTATGGTCCGTGGGCCGGCTCAATTACTCAACGTCAAACCGGTAGTCTAATTGCTTGGGAAACGGGAACAGCCACGGCTTATGCATTGGAAGGCGCTGAAGAAAGGGGAATCCTTTTTATATCTCCCGGTACACAAGTATATGCGGGTATGATCGTGGGCGAGCATAATAGAGCCGGAGATTTGGAGATTAATGTGGCACGTAAGAAACAAATGACAAATGTTCGCGCGGCGGGTTCAGATGATCTAGTCAAATTGAATACCCCGAGACAATTAAGTTTGGAGCAATTCTTGGCATATTTGGCTGATGATGATTGTTTGGAGGTAACTCCCACCTCGTTGCGACTACGTAAGCTTTTACTTAATCGTCATGATCGGGAGAGACAAAAGAAAAGTAAATAAAGGACAGGAATCCGGCTTTGATTGGTAAAATTAATTAGTGAGGTGATGAGTGTGTTTAGGTTTATTACTAAGGAAGTATGGGTTGGCAGTCGTGTGGTGCAATTTAAAATGGTTGATCATCCCGGTGCCTCAGCTGCCCTTGTGGTCAAAGATGGTTTAGTCTTAATGGTGGAGCAATATCGTCCCGCAGCCGGGCGCAAGATGCTAGAACTTCCGGCGGGAACAATAGATCGCAAAGAATCCCCTCTAAATTGTGCTCAAAGGGAGTTACAAGAAGAGACGGGCTATTCCGCGGAAACATGGGAGAGTTTAGGTCATTTATACCCAACGCCGGGCTATACCAATGAAGTGTTGCATCTATTTTTAGCAAGCGATCTATCCAAGGGCGAGCAGCAGTTAGACGAAGAAGAAGACATTAAAGTTAGGTGGCTGCCCATAGCAGAAGTTGAAAGGCTTATTGATGAAGGAGAGATCAATGACGCTAAGACCATCATTGCTTTCTTTAAATACATTCGTAATACTCGTAGTTAATAATCTGAATCTTGTTCGGAAGAATAATGGGGCTCGATATGAATGTCCACGTGGTTTATGGTAATAAATTCGTCCCTAATCTTATCTTCAACCTGATGGGACAAATCGTGTCCCTCGGCAACGTCATAATGAGATGGAACTGTTATGGTGCAGTCTACATGGTGGTCTGCGCCATATTTGTGTACCTTGAGGTTTTTAAGGGTGCAAACACCGGATATGCTCAATATGATTTCTTCAATTTCTTCTAGCACTTGATCCTCGACTTGGGCATCCATAAGTTCATCAATGACAGTGAAGGTCATATTCCATCCCACTTTAATCAAAATGAAAGCAACAATAAAGGTCATGAGGGGATCAAATATTGGGTATCCCAGCCGAGCGGCAAATACTCCTAAAAGCGCCGCAACAGAAGATATGGCATCTGAACGATGATGCCATGCATCGGCCACAAGTGCGGTACTATCTATTTCCTTACCCACCTTATAAGTGTATTGATACATAATCTCTTTGGCGATGATGCTAACCACTGAGATCCAAAGGGCACTAATGCCCGGGCTCCGGGCGCTTCCTTGCCAGATTGCTTTAAATGCCGTATAGGCAAAATTTAAGCCAACAACGATTAGCATCAGTGCAATGATCTTTGTAACTATGGTTTCGGCACGACCGTGACCATAGGGATGTTTTTCATCGGGAGGTTGTTTTGCTATGTGAATCCCCAGTAGTACTAAAACAGTGGAAAAAGCATCAGATGCTGAGTGGGCAGCATCTGACAGGACTACTAAACTTCCGGTGGTTATTCCTATGATTGCTTTTAAAATGGTTAAAATTAGATTCGCAACGAGAGTGATCCATGAAATTCTTGATGCAGTTTTGCTTCTTTCCATGTCAGTCACCTCTCTTGGTCATAGCCTATTCCATCTTGCTGTAGTTTAGGACTATTGTTTATTAAAGCGCCAAGTTCGGGTCTTCCATTACTACTTTTTCAAGTTCCTTGCCCTGTTCTTCGGAAGTTGCTTCGTAGACAACTCTTAAAACGGGTTCGGTACCGGAAAAACGTATGGAAAGCCAGTTATCATTGGAGAAATAAAACTTCACACCGTCTTCATATGAAACCTTGTGTATTGTCCATGGAAAATCAGGACAATACTCCTCGGTGATGAGAAGTCTATTTAGGCGCTCGCGATCTTGTGGTAAATAATTAAGGTTTATTGTTCCAAAGTATAGATTTCCATACTTAGCGGAAATATCCTCCAGAAGTTGGCTTAGGCTTTTGCCTGTTTTAGCAAGCATTTCAACGGCTAATAACGCTGCTAAGATACCATCTTTACCGTTAACATGCCCCCGTATTTTTAATCCACCACTGCTTTCGCCACCTAAAAGTAGGTTTTCCTCATCCATTTTGTGCGAAATATGCTTGAAGCCAACGGGAACCTCAAAGGCGGGTTCACCGAAAGAGTGGGCGATTCGATCAAGAACATGACTTGTGGTAAGATTACGCACCAGTCCACCTTTTTCGCCTCTATATTGTTTAAGATAATAGTATAGTAGTTTTAAAATTTCATTTGCGTCAATATAATTGCCCTTTTCATCGTATAGACCGATGCGATCAGAATCTCCATCTGTGGCAATGCCGATATGGTAATTACCTTCTTTCATAATATACTCCATGTCTTGCAAGGACTCTTTCGAAGGCGAAGGGGTCCTCATCCCGAACATGGTATCTCTACCGGCATTAATTAAATCAACTGAACATCTTAGTGACGCCAGACACATTGCCATAATATCTTTGGCAACACCGAACATGGGGTTAAACAGGACATTTAGGTTTAGTTTTTGGACGGCTTCGATGTCGATCTGGGCTAATAAAGAGTCAATGTATGCGTTCTTATTTGAGTAATGCTCTATATCCCCGTTAGCTAAGGCCTGAAAGAATGTGTAAGAAGGTGCTTCTAAAGTTGGTATGGTTGCGATTAATTCTTCGAGGCGATCAGTTACCTCTATGGGGGCATCTTTACCCCCTTCAATAATTATTTTAATTCCATTATATTCGGAGGGGTTATGCGAAGCGGTGATCATTATTCCCATTGCAAGGTCTTCTTGATCCACTGCATACATTAGCATGGGAGTCGGCACCACTTGTTCAATAAACCATACTTTGATCTTATTCTTCACTAGAATTTCCGCTACTGCACGAGAAAAGCGACCGGACAAAAATCTCAGATCGTGACCGATTATTACGGGCTTTTCATTGGCACCGATTTCTTCTAGATATAATGCCACTCCTTGTGCTACCCTGCGTACGTTACTAAATGTGTATTCTTCTGCGATTACTGCTCTCCAGCCACCTGTTCCGAATTTAATCAATTAACATCCCAACCTTTCAGTGCTTACTAATCATCAACTAGGCCACAATAATTGTAGAACCATCTGTTGTGCGACGTTTGCCTGAGCGATCATTGCGATCGCTGCTTGCATTCTGATTTGTGCTTTGACCATATGCATAATTTCTTCGGCAATATCCGCATCACGAATTCTCGATTCTGCCTCAGTAAGATTTAATGCAGTGTTCTCCAAGTTATTAATGGTGTGTTCTAAACGTCTTGTTTTTGCACCTATATATCCTCTCTGCGAAGAAACTTTACCAATGGCATCATCAAGGATGCCAATGGCTTTATCCGCGTCTTCTCTAGATTCTATCGAGATCATATTTCCATCTTCATCATACAATCCCAGGGCGGCACTGCGCATATCGCCTAGGATGATTTCTGTGTTTTGACCTGAATTGGCTCCAATATGAATTATAAAGGAGTCACCGCCATTATTACTGCCATCTAGTAGAGGAATAGTATTAAATTCTGTATTATTTCCAAAATCATCGATGGCCTTAACAAGCTCGGTAAACTCCATTTGCAGAGCTTCTCGCTCTTGGGAGGTTAAGGTATCTGTGGCCGCATAAACAGATATTTCTCTTAGGCGGTGCAGTATGGAGTGGGTTTCTTGTAATGCACCGTCTGCAATATTCAGCATGGATATGGCATCTTGCGCGTTACGGGATGCTTGTTTAAGACCCCTGATTTGAGCCCGCATTTTTTCTGAAATTGCCAGACCGGAGGGATCATCTGCGGCGCGATTAATACGCAGTCCTGAAGAGATTCTTTCAAATGCCCTAATATAATCAAATTGTGCTGAATGATAAGAGCTAACAGCCCTTAATCCCGCTAGATAAAAGTTATGCATAAAATCACCTCCTGTACTCATTACTTCGGCATTTTGCCTCCTTCACTTAACTCCAAAAACCCGTGGAAAAAATAAATAAATATATTTTCATAAAACATATTGACAACCATTAAGTACGCGGATAGAATACTCTTGTTTAGTGGTTCTAAACAACGAGTTTAGTGTGACAAAACGAAAGGCGATAAAGAGATGAAAATAGGAGAGAAGATTAAACGTTTACGGATGCAGCATAATTTGACTCAAGAGGAATTGGCTGATCGTTGTGAATTATCTAAAGGTTTTATTTCCCAAGTGGAAAGGGAAATAACATCACCTTCAATAGCAACCCTTGTGGATATTCTGGAATCTTTGGGGACCAATCTTTCGGATTTTTTCAGCGATAAATCACCGGAAAAAGTTGTTTTCACCCCAGATGATGTTTCAGTTAAAATCGATCAGGAACTCGGCAATGAAGTTCATTGGATAATACCTAATGCGCAGAAAAATGCCATGGAGCCAATCATCGTGCACTTAGAACCGTCGGGTGAATCTTATTTCGATTCTCCCCATGATGGTGAAGAATTCGGCTATGTTCTCAGTGGACAAATTGAATTGCATTATGGGTCTAAGAATCTAAAAGTTCATTCAGGTGAATCTTTCTACTTTACCAGTCGCGTTGGTCATTATATTTCTAATCCTAATTCTAAACCGGCCAGTGTTTTGTGGGTATCAACGCCACCGAGTTTTTAAATTTTGAGAGGAGGAACTAAGTTGAAAAATATTGTTGAACTAAAGGATGTTTCTAAGCTATACGACGAAACTGTTGCTTTAGGTGGAATCGATCTGGTTATTAAAAAGAATGAATTTGTGACACTTTTAGGTCCCAGTGGTTGTGGAAAGACGACTACTTTGCGCTTAATCGGAGGATTTGAACAACCGACCACAGGTAGCATATTTTTTGACGATGTTGATATTACCAACGTTCCTCCTCATAAACGTAAGGTTAATACAGTCTTTCAGCGTTATGCTCTTTTTTCCCATTTGAATGTGTTTGAAAATGTGGCATTCGGTCTGAGAATAAAAAAACTAAGTGAAAATGCAATCGTCGAAAAAGTTGATAAAATGCTTAGTTTAGTTAATCTCAGCGGCTTTGAAAAGCGAGATATTAATTCACTGAGCGGTGGGCAACAACAAAGGGTGGCAATTGCTAGGGCATTAGTCAACGAACCCGAGGTTTTGCTGCTGGATGAGCCTTTGGCGGCATTGGATCTAAAGTTGCGACGGGAAATGCAACATGAGTTGAAAAATATGCAGCAACAACTAGGCATTACTTTTGTCTTTGTCACCCACGATCAAGAAGAGGCACTTTCAATGTCGGATACGGTTGTGGTTATGCAAGATGGTGAAATTCAACAGATCGGCTCACCGGTTGACATATATAACGAGCCAATAAATTCCTTTGTTGCCGACTTTATCGGCGAAAGCAATATTGTAGATGGAATTATGCTCGAAGATCGTTTAGTTGATTTTGCCGGTTCGAGATTTGAGTGTGTTGATAGTGGTTTTGGCAAGAATGAATTGGTTGATGTGGTAATTCGTCCTGAGGATTTAGTGCTAATTCCGGCAGAAAAGGCGAAACTAACAGGCGTTGTTCGCTCGGTTAATTTCTTGGGTGTTCACTATGAAATGATTATAGAAGCAAAGGATGGGGCTCGTTGGCTAGTGCATAGTACCATCATGGAGCCGGTTGGCACTGAAGTTGGATTGGGCCTAGAGCCAATGGACATTCATATCATGAAGAAGGTGGGCTAATTATGAGAAGACAATCTATGATGCCCTATCTGGCTTGGATGCTTTTGTTTATAATTGTTCCATTGCTCTTAGTTGTCTATTACGCTTTTACAATTCCATCGGAGACGGGTAATGTATGGTCTTTGGAAAACTTCACGAGGTTCTTCGAACCGATATATCTTAAGGTTCTGTGGCGGTCAGTTTATCTAGCCGTACTAAGTACGATGATTTGTCTCCTTTTGGGGTATCCTGCCGCAATGATAATGGTTGGTAATGCATTCACACGTAAAAGTGCATTGATGCTACTTTTTGTGGTTCCCATGTGGATGAATTTCTTGCTTCGCACGTACGCATGGTTGACACTTTTGGAGCGGAATGGGTTTATTAACGTGCTTTTATCGGCACTTAGATTACCTCGTCTCAATATCTTGTATACCAATTCTGCCGTTATCTTAGGTATGGTGTACAACTTTTTACCTTTTATGGTGCTTCCCATTTATTCTGTATTAAGTAAGATTGACAAGGATGTCATTGAGGCCGCGGGTGACTTAGGGGCAAACTCTTTAAAAGTATTTATGAAGGTGGTTTTTCCTCTAAGTCTTCCCGGTGTGGTTTCAGGTATTACCATGGTTTTTATGCCTGCTCTGACAACCTTTGTTATCTCTAGACTTCTGGGTGGTGGCCAATTTACGCTAGTTGGTAATTTAATTGAACAACAGTTTTTGGTGGTGGGGGATTGGGGCTTTGGCTCTGCAATTTCCGTGATTATGATTTTGCTTATTTTGCTCAGCATGGCCATCATGTCCTTTTTTGAAGGGGAAGAAAGTGAGGTTGCACCATGGTAAGATTCTTGAAACGCAGTTATATTTATCTGCTTTTTGTCTTCCTCTATATGCCCATTGCTGTGCTCATGGTTTATTCTTTCAATGATTCGAGATCAAGGGGAACATGGGGTGGCTTTACACTTAAATGGTATGGGAGTTTGTTTAGAGATCGGACTATCATGAGTTCGCTCTATTCCACCCTTATCATTGGTGTCAGTGCAGCTTTGATAGCTACAGTAATCGGTACCATGGCGGCAATAGGTATTCATAATTCACGGGGTTTCTTAAAAAAGCTGATTATGAATATAACCTATATTCCCGTGCTAAATCCGAAAATTGTTACTGCAATTTCCCTTATGATCTTATTTGTTTTCGCTAGAGTTCGTTTAGGTTATCTGACTTTATTACTGGCACACATCACTTTTAACATTCCTTATGTGATTCTGTCGGTGCTACCTAAACTGCGCCAGCTCAACAAGCATCTTTACGAAGCTGCTCTAGATCTGGGATCCACTCCGGCGCAGGCTTTATGGAAGGTGATTATTCCCGAAATCATGCCCGGAATTATAACGGGTATGCTCTTGGCTTTTACACTTTCCATTGATGATTTTGTGGTGAGTTTCTTTACTACAGGGTCAGGGGTTTCTACCTTGTCTATTACGATTTTCTCCATGGCCAGACAAGGGATTAATCCCAAGATTAATGCTTTATCGACGATTATGTTTGTGTTTGTCTTGGCACTTCTTATTATTGTCAATGTGAGGCAAGCACGGGACGAAAAGAAAGAAAGGAATGGTAAAATTGGTGCAAAAAAGCAAGTTAGTCCTTATGCTCTTGAGTTTGGTGATAGTTAGTTTTGTTTTAAGCGGATGTAATAAAGATAAACAAATGCTTTACGTCTACAATTGGGGTGATTATGTAGATGAATCTATCCTTGAAGATTTTGAGAAGGAAACGGGAATTAAGCTGGTCTACGATACATTTGCCACAAACGAGGATATGTATGTAAAAATTAAATCAGGTGGCAGTTCTTATGATGTTATTTTCCCATCTGATTATATGTTGACTCGCATGCGCGAAGAAGGAATGCTTGAAAAGATTGATTTAAGCCAGATCCCCAATGTAAAGCATATTGATGAGCGTCTCATGAGTGCAGATTATGATCCTAATAACGAGTATTCGCTACCCTATATGTGGGGAACACTTGGTATTCTTTATAACACTACAATGGTAGATGAGGAAGAGGTACAAAGCTGGGATATTCTTTGGGATCCAAAATACAAAAAAGAAATTCTCATGCTTGACAGTCAGAGGGATTCCATCGGTGCCGCCTTGTTACGTTTAGGTTACCCATTGAATACTTTAGATCCTAAGGAATTGGCGGAAGCCGGTGAGCTGTTAAAGGCACAGAAACCCTTAGTTCTCGCCTATGTTGTTGATGAAGGGAAAGATAAGATGGTTGCAGGTGAAGCAGCCCTTGCCCTTACCTGGTCAGGCGAAGCCATGTATGCCATTGATGAGAGTGATGATTTGGCTTACTCGATTCCTAGAGAAGGTACAAATCTGTGGTATGATGTCATGGCCATCCCTAAAGGAGCTAAAAATATGGATGCTGCTTTAAAGTTTATGGATTTTCTAAATCGACCGGACATCGCCTTGCGTAATGCAGAATATACGGGGTATGCCACCCCGAACCTAGCGGCTCTGGCAATGTTGCCGGAAGAAGTGCGGGAAGATCGTAGCGCTTATCCTCAAGATGAGGATCTAGTTAATGCCGAGGTGTTCGTTAATCTCGGTAAGACCTTAAAAGATTATGATCGCATTTGGACCGAGGTTAAGGCTCACTAAGAAAAAATTAGAAACCCTTCTTGAGAAGCATTTCTCAAGGGGGGTTTCTGCGCAGGACTTCTCAATGAAGAGGTTCTTAATAAAAGAAAGGGTGACAAGCATGATCAAAAAACGCAAAATAGTTCTTATGCTTTTAGTCTTGCTATTGGGCAGTCTAAGTTTAAGCGCGTGTAAGACGGATAAACCTACAATTTATGTGTACAACTGGGGCGATTATATTGACGAAACGATTCTTGATGACTTTGAGGAGGAAACTGGTATTAAGGTAGTTTACGATACCTTCGCCACCAACGAAGATATGTATGTTAAGATCAAATCAGGCGGAGGATCTTATGATGTAATTTTTCCATCTGATTATATGTTAACAAGAATGCGTGAAGAGGGTATGTTGGAGAAAGTGGATTTAACCAAAATTCCCAATGCCCAGCATCTAGAAGAGCGGTTTCTAGGTCTTGATTATGATCCGGATAACCAATATTCCATACCTTTTAAATGGGGTACAGTTGGTATTCTTTATAACACCGCAATGGTGGATGATGTTGTAGATAGTTGGGATATTCTTTGGAATCCGAAATATGCTAAGGAAATTCTCATGCTAGACAGCCAGAGAGATTCAATAGGCATAGCTTTGTTGAGCTTGGGCTATAGCATTAATACCCTTGACGTTGATGAACTGGCAGAAGCCGGCGAACTTCTCAAAGAACAAAAACCCCTTGTGTTAGCATATGTAATTGATGAGGGCAAAGACAAGATGGTTGCAGGTGAGGCGGCCTTGGCGGTAATTTGGAGTGGAGAAGCCACTTATGGGCGGGAGGAAAATTCCGATTTGGAATATGCAATCCCCGAAGAGGGCACAAATTTATGGTTTGATGTAATGGCTATTCCCCAAGGAGCAAAGAACAAAGAAGGAGCCCACAAGTTTATTGATTTTATGACACGGCCCGATATTACTTTACGCAACGCCGAGTATACCGGTTACGCCATACCGAATAAGACCACTCGTGCCATGTTACCCAAAGAGATTAATGAAGATAGAAGTATTTACCCTGAAGAAGAAGATCTAGAAAATGCGGAGATATTCGTTAATCTAGGACAGACATTAAAGGACTACGATCGTATTTGGACGGAAGTGAAAGCACATTAGAAATTTAACCGTTGAAAAAGGTGTCATCCATATGGGTGACATCTTTTTTGCGTCAGGGTGCCAAGGCAGGAGGAATTTGCAAATTGCACGGAAACCGGGATTAAATTATAGTAGATGCCCATCGGTTTATCTGTATATTTAGATTAGTTTTTAAAGTCATCAGCGGTTGCCTTTTTGCGGTAAAAAACTGACTTTGTGGAGTGGGCAATCATTTCAATACTTGAATCTCTTTGAAACTCAATATGTTCAGTACCGGCTTGTTCGGTGGCTCCTTTGCAGCCCGCTTTTTGCCATCTCATTTAACCAAACTTCCTCTTTTTTGCGATTTAAAAAGAAGCGATAGACTTTTTTGAACATAGAATAGGCCTCCTTAAGGAGTTTCTTTAAGTATCATTTTAGTTTTCAGTTTTTTAATAGATTTATAGTAGCTGAAGAGCAGAGCTAAGATTACGGCAAGAAGAGCAAAATTTAGGATCCGAAATGGAAATGTAGTCGGTAACAATCCGATTAACCTGAAAAACGGATTTAGCGAAATAACTGCCCAGACAAAAATAAGACCCTGGTAGTATTGGATTCTAAATTTAAGATCCGAAGAAATATCGAACTTGCTTTGATCTGCACTACGGCGTAAATAGGCAACATGTCCCGCTTTAGATATCACTTCTACCCCTATATCAGCAAGATGTTCAAAGCATTCCTGTTTTTGCTGTTCTTTAGTGTTCGGACCTAAAAACAGCGTTCGATAACAGTACTCCTTTTCGCTTGCCTCTTCAAA
>DUPA01000107.1 GCA_012838515.1 Natronincola sp.
ATTGGGCGCCTGTGTGACAGCAACGTGGATTATTTCCCTCGTTTCATGGTGAATCCACACCAGTACATAAAGGATCTTAAAGGTCAAAGTGGGCACAGTGAAGAAGTCTATGGCCCAAATATCTTTTGCATATTTTGTATAGAACTTGAACAAAGATTCTCGCTGCCGCTGTGAAGGCGGCGTTTTGCGTACTTTCATGTATTTCCTGATGGTGTTAGGTGCAGGCGGATCCTCTACATTGGAACCAGCTGTTGGTGGATTCTCTCCGGTGACCTGAGAGGGTTTAAGCTATGGATTTCTCGAATGAGCCGAATAATATCGGCGGAGATCGGGGGACGCCCTTTCTTCTTTGACTTCCTTGTCCAATAGATCCTAAAGGCCGTCTTGTGCCAACCTACCACGGTCTTTGCCCAGGAGCATAAGGATAACCACGGGGCGAGAGGAAATCCTTGCTTTCCCTTTTTTTGTAAGGGTTCGTAGTAAGTCTTGGAGGGTTACGCTAGGAGAAGTCTAACAAAGAACAATGTTTTCTTAGGGTGAAGATACCGTGGTGGAGAAACGGATACGAAGCAACATCGGCAGGGTTAATGTGCTCTATCTTTACAAGGTGTATGATGATGCTGTACTCTATGTGGGAAAGGGGAAACCTATTTCGGCCCGCGTCAGCCATTAACGGGAATCGTTTATGCAGGTACACAATTGATGATGTGACGTGCAGCTTTCTTTCATCAAGTTGACAAAACGCGCCAAACGATACCATCTCGGCAATCGATGCGATTCACGAGTTTACGCAGGGAATTCCTAGAAAGATCAACAATCTCTGCTGCGCTAGTCTTCTCAGTGGGTTCGGGGGGAGAAAAAGCCTGGTTGATGATCATTTAGTGCACCAAGTGATCACCAGTGAGTTTGCAAGTTAAAACCGAAGGGCAAGAATTCTTGCCCTTCTTGGTCAAGAAGTGTGGCAAAATTACGGCCAAAGAGCGTGACTAGCTACAATTGTTTTCCCCAGGCTGTTTGACCAAGTCTTTCTTTAAATAAATGACCACTTAAAGGAAGTAAAAGTATTACATAGAATACTCCTCCAAGCAATAATTGAACGGAGGAAAAGGAAGAAGCCATTACCGGTGGCCCGGTTGGATCTCTAGGATATCTAAAGCAGGCTTAACACGCTCAATGTCCAAAAAGGGATGCTCCCCCGATAATGCTGCGTGTGAGGGGTTTTTTGGTACACTAAAAAATGAAATGTTCTACAATAAATCTTGGGACGGTGTTTCTTTGGAAGAGTTTATCAATGAGTTGGATAGCTTCCTTAGGTGGTATAATTAAAAACGCATAAAAATATCGTTGGGAGCAATGAGTCCACTTAGCTATAGAAGAAGCCTTGGTTTGGTAGCATAATAATCAAGTCCAAAAAAACGTCCGCACCCCCAAAGAGTTCAAAATTACCCGACGGTTACAATAAATTCAGCCCATTCGCCAAAGCCCTTGTTTCATGTGATGATAGTGATGCATTGTCATAAAAATCAAAGCACGACTAACTGATAAGAGAATAAAGTGAAGTGATCTCATGATCTCAAGGGATATTAAACCACTGCTCTACACTTGTGGAAGGGAATTACTTCCGTCTCCGGAACATATTAATGGGTATATTTACATATACCGGCCTCAAAAATAGCTACAAACTGTTCTTTGAACATGACGTACTTTAAATATTGGAAAGATCGTCACCTAAAAGTCTTGGTTTCAAAGCATAGTTTTAATTCGGCCGGTATTAACCCACAATCGGGAATTCCAAATCAGAAGGGGGCTATTCGGCATGGGTAAGTGCATGTGGAGCTATAACACCAAAACATGGAGCGAAGTTTATGTTCTTCTTAAATTGTTAAGCGAGGCAGTGCTATACGGTGCTGACGCTGATTTACAGAAGAATGACAACATCTCTTACCCCGTTAAAAAAGTAGGTTATTATGGAACAGTTTTGGAATCTTCAACCGGTGATGAAATTACATATAAGCGGAACTCTCTTTTACTGCTAGAAAAGATTCAAAATGCCCCTGAGGGTTCTCAAACGTTTGAGAACCCAGAAATAGAATCTTTTTTAAAGGATCTTGGTGTGGACAAGCTACCAGCAGATACCAGCGGTATTACGGTAGTGACAAGTCATTCCTCGGATCAGAACCCCACTTTACGCTTCAAAATCAAATCTCAATTAAGCGGTCCCGCCACTTTACTGAACCCCTCCGCTAAAACCAATTTCATTTATGAAATAGAAAATATTGTTTTATCTCCAAATGAAATAGACAACATCAATTCCTTAGAACAGATTAGACATAGAATTGAAGCAGCTAAGGGAAATGGAGCCACATTTAGATTTATTAGAACCCAAGAGAACATTTTCGGCCTAAACATGCAATTGATCGATAGCCACCTACCAGAAATAATGGGACATTTATTGCTAGATTACTATTCAACAACCGGACCAGAGACGATTAAACATTTTCTGGAAATGCTTAATGAACGTAATCCATGTAATTTCCCATCCTCTTCCGCTTTAAATCTTTACAGACTTAAAGTAAAACAATTTTTGGCGGAGATAGCCTTCGGAATGATGCCGTCGGAGCCTTGGGACGGTAGCCATGATACAACTACAGGGCTCATTGTAATAAGGGATGATGGAGAAGTGCTTTGCTATCATGTTTATAACCACAATGAATTCGAAGAATATTTGCTTAAAAACACTGGGTTTGCCACTCCAGGTACTACACAGTGGGAGTACGGTAAGATTTATCAAGAGGGGAATAAGTTTTATATAAAGCTAAATCTACAAATCAAATTCATCTAAGACCTTGTTTTGTTTGTAAAACTGAACTTCACGTTAGAGGGAAATAATGGGTTGTCACAGAAGATGTCTTCTAAAGCTCTGTGCTCGTTAGTGTAAGGGGTGAAATAGATGGCTGTAAAGAAAGGTCTTTATGAAAAAGTAATCAATAAAACCTTGAGTTCAAGCCTTGCAGAAGAAAAGGCCGAATTGATGATAGAAAAAGAAAAAATCGATAAAGTACAAGGAAGAAAAGTCTTTGCATCTTACTTGGCGACAGTTATTGAGCAAGGTTTAAAGTATTTAGAATCTGATCCAGAAGCAGTAGAAAGCCAGATAGGGCTAGTTAATAGAATGATCAAAAGGCTAGCTTCGGATGTGCAAGACGAAGAATTGCAGGAATTCTTAGTGCAAGAAGATCAACTTTTACGTGCCATTCATGAGACTGAAAAAAAGTATAAAGTTCCCTTAACCTCTGTAGCCTACACCTCTTTATTCACCGGTGCCAAGTCAGAGCCTAGGATTTACTCGGAGCTGATCAAAGAAATTAGTTCCGCGGACCGAATCGATTTTCTGATTTCCTTTATTCGTTTTTCAGGTTTACGTTTAATCTTACCGTCATTAAAAGAACATACTCAGTCGGGGAAACCCTTGAGAGTTATCACAACATCTTATATGGGTGCCACAGATTATAAGGCCGTTGAAGCGCTTGCTAAGCTACCTAACACTCAAGTTAGGATATCTTATGACACAAAACGCACAAGACTCCATGCTAAAGCCTATTACTTCCATCGAGAAACTGGCTTTAGTACCGCTTATATTGGTTCTAGTAATATGTCTCGAGCAGCTTTGACAGATGGTTTAGAGTGGAACTTAAAGATCTCAGAGCATACTTCTCCAGATGTTTTGGAGAAGTATAGAGCAACCTTCGAAACCTATTGGAACTCCAAGGATTTTGCTGTATTTGATCCTACCATAGATTTAGATCGTAAACGTCTAAAAAAATACCTTACATATGATCAAGACGAGCCTGAAGTCCCCACCTATTTCGATATTAGACCTTATAACTATCAACAGCAAATTCTCGATCAGCTACAAGTCGAACGCGAAGTACATAATTCCCGACGTAACTTAGTCGTGGCAGCAACTGGAACCGGTAAGACAGTGGTAGCTGCATTTGACTTTAAACGTTACTACGCGCAAAATCCCAATTGTAAATTGCTCTTTGTAGCACATCGCCAAGAGATCTTACAGCAAAGTGCAGATACCTTTAGAGGCATCCTCCGTGATAACAACTTTGGTGACCTGTGGGTAGGAGAGCATAGACCAACAGAGAATAAGCATCTCTTTGCTTCAATTCAAACCTTATCAGTGGGAGAAAAGTTTAGGCAGTTTGCTCCTGATTATTTTGATTTCATCATCGTTGATGAAACCCACCACGCATCCGCCACAACTTACGATAAACTCTTAGAATACTTTATGCCTGATCTACTTCTGGGCTTAACTGCCACTCCAGAACGTTTGGATGGCGAAGATATAACGAAATACTTTAATCATCGTATCGCTAGTGAAATCCGTCTTACTGAAGCAATTGACCGTGGTTTGTTATGTCCTTTTCATTACTTTGGTGTTTCAGATGATGTAGATCTAGCTGACATTAGATGGAGTCGCGGTGGTTATGACGTAAGCGAGCTAAATAGCCTTTATTTAAATAACAGACGTAGGGTTGGCACCATTGTTAAAGCGTTAAAAACTTATGTTACTGATTTAAAACAAATTAAAGGTTTAGGTTTTTGTGTTAGTCAAGAACACGCCGCTTATATGGCGGAAAGCTTTAACAAAGGTATGTTCAAAGCAATTAGCTTAGATGCGAATTCTTCAGCAAGAGAAAGAAGAACCGCCAAGAGAAAGCTAGAACAAGGGGAAGTTCAATTCATCTTTGTAGTTGATCTTTACAACGAAGGAGTAGACATTCCTGAAGTTAACACAATCTTATTTCTCAGACCTACTCAATCACCAACAATATTCATACAACAACTTGGTCGTGGTTTAAGAATAACCGATGATAAAGAAGTATTAACAGTTCTTGACTTTGTGGGACGTTCGCATAAGGAATACAGTTTTGAGCGGAAGTTTAGAAGTTTAATCGGTAGGACTAGTCATAGCATTGGGCAAGAATTAGAACACGGATTTCCAACTTTGCCAAGAGGTTGCTTTATTCAACTAGAAAGAAAGGCAGAAGATCATATTCTCGAAAATCTCCGACAGACCACACTTGGTAAAAGACGACTAATTGCTATGATTAAGGCCTATGTGGCTGAGGCCAAACCACCACTCAATTTGGCTAATTTCTTGAAATATTACGATTTAGAACCGATCTCCATACATCGTAGAGCAGGTTTTTACGAACTTTGCCATGTTGCCGGTGTGTATGATGAATATCGAGTCGATGATGAGGCGTTGCTTCAGCGGGCTTTAGAGCGGATCATGCAAATTGATTCTAAAGAGTGGATTGATTTTTTACTCCAGTACTTAAAGCGGAGAGAATATTCCTTGGCAGATCTTACGCTAGAGGAAGAAACGATGCTATTGATGTTCCATTACACTGTTTGGAATAGAGATGCGGAAGGAGATTTAGTTGCTTACTTGAATCGTTTGCGGGACAAAAATCCAAGTCTATTTAAAGAAATCGTAGAGCTTTTAACTTATAACCGGGATCATATTGATTTCTTAGGTCAAAAGGTGGAACTTGATTATCCGTTCCCCTTGGAGCTATATGCCCGTTACAGTACTACCCAAGTGCTTACTGCACTGGGTCATAATACTGAAAGTAAAATGCATGTATTTCGTGAGGGGGTAAAGTATTTTGAGGATAAAGACACCGACGTATTTTTTGTCACTTTAGATAAGTCAGATAAATCGTTTTCGCCTGATACGCAATATGAAGATTACGCTGTTAGTGAGGATCTATTTCATTGGCAATCGCAGAATAGAACATCCGATACATCACCCACAGGCGTGCGCTATATTAATCAAAGGAAGAACAAGTCAACTGTATTACTCTTTGTCAGAGAAAGAAATGAATTGGTGAGTGGGGTCACTTCGGCCTTTTACTTTCTAGGCAAAGCCCATTACGACTCTCATAGCGGTTCTAAACCAATTAGTATAGTTTGGGAGATGGAAAATCCCATACCAGCCTCTATCCTAGAGAAATCCAATAAATTAACCAGCTAAGGTTAACTGTCCACTCTAGTTTAGGGAGATTGTTTAAAAGAGCTTTGTTCTTTGAAGTAAAAGAGCGAGGAGTTAATAGATTTTTACCCTGGTTGCCGGTGAAAAATCTTCACGAGGCAAAGGTTTTTTC
>DUPA01000108.1 GCA_012838515.1 Natronincola sp.
ATATTTAGAGAAGGACATGGTCAAATAGCCTGGGGAAAAACACTATTGGTTGTGCAGTAAATTCAATATCCTCGAAGCTAATTGTATGTTCTTTGGTTAATTCTCCTTGCAACACACCACTATCGGAAGAACTAATAAAGTCATTGTCTTCTAGGAGTTCCAAAATGGTGGTTTCATTTGAAATTAACGGAATGCGTAAGGGTACCTCCCATGATGGTCCGTAACGACCTGTGATGGGGTTAAAAAAGCATCCTGAAAGTAATGCGGTTGAAAGAACTAGGGTAATAAAAAGTAAAGTATTTCTATTTTTTAGTTTTTGCATATAATCACCTCATTTTAACTTATGAGTTCGGCTAAAAGATAGGAATTCCTTTACAAACTTGTAATAATTTAATAAAGCGTCATAAGTTAAGCTGGTTATCACCATGGGGGATTAAATATAGATTTGTTAATTTAAACGCAAATGTTTGCCGAAAATCTTAAGGGTCTTCTAGGTAGAAGACCCTTAAGATAATTTATGATTTGATTTCTTCTTTTTTTATTGAGTCTAGATTGCTTAGCCCCTTTAAACTTTTCTGGTTCTCAAAAACTCGCAGAAGACCGGCGACAAAATAGGCCTTCACCGTGTTGCTGATAATCTCTTCAATTACACGTGGAATCCATACAACTGTAAAAGGGAGTGCTTTCCATGCGGGGAAGGCGGTTTCCCTTAATACTAGAGTGTTGAGCGAGGTAACCAACAGACCGGATACGATCATTGCAATAAGTAGTTGAGGAATTTGACTTTCCCTTTCCCTATTTTCTTTTGTTCTAGAGATAATCCAATCGGCGGTTAGCAAAACGATGCCTAATCCGGCCGCGCAAATGATACCGGTGGTGACAAATATAAGATGGGTTTTTAAGTTAGCGCCTGGGTTTTTGGTAGTGATTGTTCTGGTAATCATCATACGGCTTATTAAATGCATATTTTCTGTGTTGATTTCTTCGACCTTGACATCATCATAAAAAGACCGGTCAATACCATCTTTAGATAAAAAGACGGAATTACTAATCCCGACCACAAGCAGAAGGAAAGAGAAAACACCTACCATAATTCGTATTTTTTTCGTATTTTTATTCATCAGCGCAAACCATATCAAACCGCGGACGAATCCACCTAAAGCCATGATGATAGTCATAATGGGAATAAAAGCACCTGTAGGTTTTAATAGATAGCCCAAAATATCCGATAAACCCGATGTTACAGCCCCATAGAGCGGTCCAAATAATAAAGAAGGCATTATTGAAAAGATTCCTGAGATACCAACACGCATTCCGCTTTCCCCAAAGAGAGGAATATAAAAAGAAAACGCTGTCTTGGCTACGAGTGCAATGCTTAAAAACACAGCCGAGATAGTTATGCGGCGAGTATATATTGATGAATTATTCACTTTAAATCCCCTTTCATAATTTCGAAGTAAACTTGGTAACCGTTAGAGTTTTAAAGTTTTTTGCATACAAAAAATCCCCCCTTGTTATGTAGTCAGCTACATAACAAAAAGGGAACAGCTCGCCCCATTTTTATGTAGCAGCGGGATGCGAACCTTGTACCGTAGCCAATATGGCTGTTCGTCCTTTCAGCAACTCCCCGTCTGAAAGGCACTATAAATCAAAGATTTACGCACAAGTTTCTACTCTGCCCTTTTAATCTTAGATGCCAAAATTACCTATGGCATGTCCTAAAGTTTAGCTCAAATTACATTCTTTGTCAATTGATGGAATTAGTAAAATTTGACCTAGATCATTTTTTTCCCATGTTAAGGCATGCTAAAATGAAAGCACATTGGTAGTCAAAAGAAAAATGAATGGGAGGAAGAATAGTATGAAAGATTTTAATGCCTTAAAGGAAATGCATTTAGACAAATTAGAACTCTACGTTCCGGTAGTGGAGCGCGTTCACGGACCAAGTCACCCGGAATTTTACGAAGTACGCAAAATATACGATAGGTTAATCGATAAAATACGGAACGCCGGTGTGGAGCAAGCAGAATTAGCAAAGGAATTTGAGGAGCTACGGAAGGTTACTAATAATTATGTCGTACCCGAAGACGTGTGTGAAAGTTATGAAGCCGTCTATAATATGCTTAAGGATCTTGATGAAGCCTATTAATTATAGGCAAAAACACAAATAGAAAGACTAACTATATAAAGTCAAGCAAAAAAGAAAAATAAATAATGACAAAATATATGAAAATGTGCATGCCAAATAAGCATCAAAA
>DUPA01000109.1 GCA_012838515.1 Natronincola sp.
CGCCGATATAAACGTATTATTGGTATATTTGGAGCAGCAACAACGGGGGTCGGAATAATGGACTTTGATGTTAAGACATTTGAGGAGACGTTACGGGACGGGTTGAGTGAATTTGGACTTGATCTAGATTTTGGCCAATTGGATTTAATGACAAAATTCGCGAAGGTTATAGTTGAGGTTAATCAAGGTTTAAATTTGACGCGAATACTCGAACCCACCGAAATGGCTGTTAAGAATTTCTTAGACAGCCTAAGCGTGTTATTATTAGATTTGGAAGATGATTTAAATGTTCTGGATTTAGGAACGGGAGCGGGGTTTCCCGGGGTGCCTCTGGCAATCGTTAGAAGCGATTGGTCCATAGTTTTGCTAGATTCACTGCGCAAGAGGTTGGATTTTTTAGATGAGGCATGCTCGGATCTCGGGTTAAGTAACATTAGAACCTTTCATGCTAGAGCGGAAGACGGAGGGAGAGATCCTAATTTCAGAGAATCCTTTGATTTGGTTGTGAGCAGAGCGGTGGCTAATTTGCCTGTGTTACTTGAATTATCGATCCCATTTGTGAAGGTGGGCGGGTATTTTGTCGCATTTAAGGCGGCAGATGCCGCGGCGGAGCTTAATAGCAGCGGTAGGGCAATTAAAGAATTAAATTGTAAATTGGAACAAGTGTTCCCCTTAAAGTTGCCTTTGGAAATGGGTGAACGAAATTTATTAATTTTTAAAAAAATCGGGGCAACACCTAAACTCTATCCGCGGAAACCGGGTACACCCGCTAGAAAGCCTATAATATAGTAATTATATGTATTTAAAGGGAGTGCTTTAGCACTCCCTTTTATTAAGTTTAACATAAAGTTTGTTTGATAAACCGGGTTCTCCCTTAAAATTAGGAGGAACTAACAGGAAAATACAGAATGTAAGAGACATGCAGTAGTGAGGTGATGGAAGTGAAATTAACAGATGTATTAATGAATCGTAGACAACATGAATCTGTTGAACCCGGTAGTAAGAAGGGATGGTCCGAAGAGGTCCAAGCTATTCCCATTCGCCTATTATCTGCCGGTAAATATCAGCCTAGGCAAATATTTGATGAAGAAAACATACAGGAGCTCGCAGAATCCATTAAAGTTCATGGCCTTCTTCAACCAATCGTTGTACGTCGTGGAGCGGTAGGTTACGAAATAGTTGTGGGAGAACGACGATTAAGGGCCTGTACCGCCTTGGGCTGGGAGGTTATCCCCGCTATTGTAAGAAATGTTGAAGACAAAGACGCGGCGGAGCTTGGCTTGATCGAGAATTTACAACGTTCTGACCTGGGTTTATTTGAAATTGCAGAGGGTTATGCGAGACTACTAAATGAGTTTCAGATAACCCAAGAAGATCTAGCTGAAAGACTGGGGATCAGTCAGGCGAATGTTGCGAATAAGGTTCGTCTTTTAAGGTTACCCGAAAGAGTTAGGGAAGTTATTTCCCGGGAAATGTTAAGTGAGCGCCACGCCAGAGCCCTTCTTCGGGTTAGTGATCATGATATGCAATTTAAGCTTTTGGCACGAATATGCGAGGAAAATTTGAACGTAAAACAAACAGAGCAGCTTATTGCCGAATACTTAGCACCTCAACAAGACAATGACAAGGGTAAAGAAAAGCCGAGACAAAAGCGAAAACTGATCATCAAGGACCTACGGTTATTCACTAACAGTATAAAGGAGTTAACTGCCACATTAAAAGCCGGAGGGTTAAAAGTAGATATGGATGAAAAAGAAGATGATGACGTTTTTCAAATTATTGTTACCGTAAAGAAGCCTCAGGGAGGTGGGAAAAATAATGGCTAGAGTCATTGCTATTATTAATCAAAAGGGCGGTGTGGGAAAAAGTACTACGGCTGTTAACCTAGGGGCATATTTAGCCCTAGCGGGAAAAAAAGTTCTTCTAGTGGATATTGATCCCCAAGGCAATGCTTCGAGTGGTGTAGGCATTGATAAGGGAAAAATTCAGCGATGCATGTACTCGGTGTTAATTGAAGGAGATAAACTCGAAAGTATAGTTGAACCAACGGCCATAGAAGGATTTTTTGTGGCACCGGCGACCATTGATTTGGCCGGAGCCGAGATTGAACTTGTTTCCATCATTTCTAGGGAGTTCAGGCTAAAGAAAGCCCTTGAAGGTGTAGATGATTTATATGATTACGTTGTTATAGATGCACCGCCTTCACTGGGACTGCTCACGGTAAATGGTTTAACCGGGGCAGACTCGGTTTTAGTACCCATCCAATGCGAATATTATGCATTAGAGGGGCTCAGTCAGTTGGTTAGTACCATCGCCATGGTACAAGAGCATTTAAATCCCGCTTTGGAGTGGGAAGGCGTAGTCATGACCATGTTTGATGTTCGCACGAATTTATCGCAGCAGGTTATTGATGATGTAAAGACTTATTTTCAGAATACAGTTCGCGTTTATAATTCTATTATTCCCCGTAATGTTCGTTTGGGTGAGGCCCCGAGTTTTGGCCAACCCATAGCGTTGTATGATCCAAAATCCAGGGGAGCAGAAGCGTATAAAAACTTGGCCCGGGAGGTGTTAAACTCATGAGTACCCAACGATTGGGCAAAGGGTTAAGGGCACTGATTCCGGAGGTTGAGTCTCAAACTGTTTCCAAAGAATCGGTTGCAAAAGACGGAGATGTGCACGGAATTTCTTTAGAATTAATAGAAGCTAATCCCTTCCAACCGAGACAGTACTTCAACGAAGAAAAGCTAGAAGAATTAGCAAAATCCATAACGGACTTTGGATTATTGGAACCAGTTATTCTCAGGCCCAAGGGGGAGGCATATCAGATAGTTGCGGGAGAACGACGGGTAAGGGCCGCAAGGATTGCCGGGTTAACTACCATACCCGCCCTTTTAAGAGATTATGATGATCTAGAAATGATGCAGGTTGCATTAATTGAGAACCTACAGAGAGAAGATTTGAACCCCATCGAGGAGGCAGAAGGATACGAACGGTTGATTAAAGAATTCTCTTTTACACAGAACGAAGTGGCAGATGCGGTAGGAAAAAAGAGATCCTCTGTTGCTAATAGTTTACGGCTTCTTAATTTGGGCTCTAAGGAACGAGAATTACTCCAAGAGGGAGCCTTATCAATGGGACATGCAAAGGTGTTATTGTCTGTAAAGAATGAACAGGTAAGAACCAAGTTAGCTTTAAGAGTAGTAGAAGAGGGGCTAAGTGTTAGGCAACTAGAGCAGATCGTAAAGAGACCGAAAAATGTTCCACGTAGAACATTAACCATGCGCAGTCCTGAATTAATAAGCTTAGAAGAGGATTTGCAAAGAGTATTCGGAACAAAAGTGGGGGTTACTTACAAAAGGGGAGCAGGAAAAATCAGCATAGATTACTATTCAGATGAGGATTTAGAGCGGATCTTAGAAATTATTAAACGAGATTAAAAGGGTATGTTCCACGTGGAACATACCCTTTTAATATTTCCGCAAGTTGACCTTTCCTAAAAATGTTCCACGTAGAACATTTTGTCAATTACGTACCGCTTATTGCGCCTAGCGCAACTTCTGCATCCGGTAAGTGAAGTCCAAAATATAGCATTAGGCCTTCGGTGATAACTTCTGCCATTTGAATTACCAAACTTAGTCTGGTATTTTGTAAAACCACATGCTCCATAAAGCCTGCAACATTCACCACGCCGATTATATGATAATCACCAAACACAGGAAGTTGTTTGTTTACACCTGTGCCTGGTTCTAAAGGACCATGTTTTAGAGAAATGTACCCAATGTTTCTTGACTGTCCTAAGCAAGCATCAATTGCGATGATTGTTTTATTGTGTTTATCCACCGTGAGCTTTTTAATTACTTCCTCTAAATTTAATGCATGAACAGGCTCATTAATCGTTCCGTAGACGCTGATGTTGTCAGGTAGTAATCCGTTGGATTGTTTTTCTAATAGTGCAGATCCAACAAAGGGTCCTAAGGAATCCCCAGTTGATCGGTCTGTACCTACACAAACAATATCAATATTATGTTCCAAATCAATTGTAGCAAGGGCGACAGCTAAATGGGCTGCAGATAGGGGATTTTCCCAGTGAACGCGATCAATAAGTCCATTTTCGCGGTGCATAAGGTACCTCCAGTTAAATTGGTTTTTCTTACTTTATGCATTCCCAATCAATATATGCATGAATGTTTCGATTTAAGAATAAAACTAAGGGAGGTGATATCTTGCGCATAAGGGCTGTAATCGGGATTTATGTGGCTGGAATAATTGGTGCGGGTTTTGCATCCGGACATGAGCTTTATGTCTTTTTTGTTGATTATGGTTGGGGTGGATTAGTGGGATTAGCTGTGACTTTAATCATGTTTACTCTAGGTACTTTCGGAATACTTGAATTTGCCGGAAGAAAAAAGGTTGAAAATTATAAGGAGCTGTTTTCCCACTTAGGTCTGGGAAACGCTCTTATTTTCGATCTGATTTACTCTTTGTTTCTAATCACCGGAATAAGCGTAATGCTTGCCGGTTGCGGCGCCTTACCATCAAGTGAAGTATCTGGCGTTATATTGCAAATTGCAACGGGATTCTTAGTTTACTTCACTGTACAAAAAGGCGTTGAAGGGCCGGTAAATGCAAGCCAGTGGTTAGCTGTCACGATTGTGGGGGTCTTGAGTTTGTTTGCCATCTTTCATTTACAAGAAAATCACGTGAATTTTCCCAGGGAAGGTTCATTAAACGGAATTGAATCCGGGGTTTTGTATGCCTCTTTTAATTTGGGTTTTTCCATGGCTATCCTAAGCAGTATCCAACACTTTGTGAAGACAAGAAAAGAACGCTGGATAGTGGCTATATTAGGAAATATAATTTTAGTCTGCTGTATGTTGTTATTATGCTCGGCACTTAGCACCTTAAGTTTAGTTCAGTTAAATGATCCGTTCCCATTGATTCATCTGGTGCAACGCAAGGGTTCTGTTGCCAAAGTTGTCTACTATATTATGTTGTGGTGCGCAATGTACACCACCGCATTGGCTAACTCTTTGGCATTGGTAAAGCGGCTTACCTCAGGTTCCCTTTTCACATGGCAGCAGGCCGCGGTCCTTGTGGTGATTGTTGCTTTAATACTTTCCATTTTCGGTTTCACAACATTAGTTAGGTTAGCATATCCTTTGCTGGGAATGCTCGGTTTATTCATTTTGATTTTTGTTGGCCGCGGCTATTTTCGCAAAATTTAGATAAATGAGCATAGATTAGCTTTTACCATATTGATTGGGTATAATAGGGATCAACAACAAGATGAAAGCGGTGAAATCTTGACCTTGCGCACAGATGAGTTATACGAAGAAGCTCTTATCCTGCTGGAAAAGTGGGATCTAAAAAAAGCAGAAGACATTTTACTAAACATAGTAGATATAAGCCCACAACATGCAAAGGCTTGGAATAAACTGGGGGTCGTCTTTGCAAGAAAAAATGATCTTAGGCAAGCGGAAGATTGCTTTAATCAGGCAATCGAAATGGATTCTACTTTTGCAAGTCCTTATTCTAATTTGGGAAACATTTACGCGGAACGAGGGTGGTCTGAGCGGGCGCGAAAGGCTTATGAACAGGCATTAATCTTGGATCCCGGTAATCCTGCGGCAACCCACAATCTAGGGATTTTATATCGGAAAAGTGGGGATATAGGTAAGGGAATCGATCTTATGAAGCAAGCACATCGTACCGAGAGGAGCCGCTTTGGGCATAAGAGGTCTACCAAATCGGAATATAGTAAAGTTAGCAAAGTACGTTGGATTATCATGGCCATAGTGGCATTGCTGGTCTTTTATTTCTTAAATCGTTAAAATTCCACATAATTATCCACAGGCATTGTGGATTATGGGTATAACTAAGTGTGCCGCTTTCGACGCCAAATTAAAATCATTGTTTTTTTACGCGTTTTTAAAATTGGATCCATGAACTTTTTTAATAGCCACATGTTTGCTAACCTCCTTTAAGCACATGTCTTTTTATTATATTAATTTTGAATAAAAGCGTTACAGAAGGAGAATCTCTTTCGCATGGAGAACTTTTTGGAAAGATAAAGTAAGGAGACGAAATTTGGAAGTGGAAGGAGAGAGCTGGTTGAAAAAAACACCGTTAAATGCGCAGCATTTAGATCTTGGGGCAAGAATGGTGGATTATGCCGGTTACGAAATGCCGGTACAGTATAAAGGCGTTATTGAAGAACATCTCACTGTTCGATCCAAGGTGGGTCTTTTTGATCTGAGTCACATGGGTGAATTTGAACTCACCGGTTCAGGTGCGCTGGGAACAATTAATTTTTTAACAACAAATGATGCCTCATCATTAGACGTGGGGCAAATTCAATATACTTGTCTGGTAGATCAAAAAGGCGGCATAATTGATGATATTTTAGTCTATCGAACAAAGAGTGGGTTTTTACTTGTGGTCAATGCGGCCAATGCAATTAAGGACTATGAATGGCTTAAGGAAAATTTGCAACCGGATACCGAATTAATCGATCATACCCCCGATTTAACCTTAATTGCTGTTCAAGGACCAGATTCGGCGACCTTAACAGAGGAAGTTTTAAACATATCAGTAGACCTACTTAAGAATTATTCTTTTATTGAAGTTCAGTATGAAGGTGAGAATCTCTTGCTTTCTCGAACAGGTTATACCGGTGAAGATGGGTTCGAATTGTATTTTCCGAATCATCTTGCGAACAAATTATGGAATGAATTTATGGAACAAGGTGAAAAATATGGTATAGCCCCCATTGGTTTGGCGGCTCGCGATACCTTAAGATTAGAAGCCCGCATGCCACTTTACGGTAACGATATTAGTTCGAACACTACACCCTTGGAGGCGGGTTTGGGTAGGTTTGTGAAATTCGATAAAGGGGATTTTATCGGCAAAGAAGTTCTTGAGTTACAAAAAGAGCAAGGTGTAACTCGTAAGCTGATTGCATTCACTCTATTAGATAAAGGCATTCCTCGCCAAGGATACCCCATTTTAGATGCAGAAGGGAAAGAGATCGGGATTGTAACAAGCGGCACCCTTTCGCCTTCCTTAAAAAAGCCTATAGGTATGGGTTATGTAGAACTTGATTATGCTAAAGCGGGGACGGAAATTCAAGTACAAATCAGAAAGAAACCGGTAAAAGCAGAGCTTATAAAAGGTCGCTTTTTATAAGCTAAAAAAAACTTAGGAGGTTTCCACATGAGTGAGAAAATTTTATTTACTAAAGAGCATGAATGGGTGGTAGCGAAGGGTAATATTGTTCGAATCGGGATTAGCGATTACGCCCAAAACGAGCTGGGCGATGTGGTTTTTGTAGATCTTCCCGCAGTGGGAGATCGTGTTGAAGAAGGGGAAGGCTTTGCCGCTTTAGAGTCGGTAAAAGCAGTATCAGATGTATATGCCCCTGTAAGCGGCGAGATTATAGCCGTTAATGAAGAATTGGAAGATAGCCCTGAATTAGTAAATGAATCGCCACTTGACAAAGGTTGGATTGTGGAGATTGAAATTGATGGTGGAGCGCAATTGGGAGATCTTATGAATGAAGAGGAGTATAAGGCATTCTTGAAGGAGGCTTAAATATGCGTTATCTTCCGCTTACTAGCGAAGAAAAGCAGGAGATGCTGAAGACTCTGGGGATAGAAAGCGTACAGGAACTATTTGAAGATATTCCCGGAGATATGCGGCTCAAAGAAGATTTGGATCTTCCTAAAGGTTTAAGTGAAGCTGAATTAGTACGCCATTTTCATGAATTAGCCGAGAAGAACGCAAATCTTACTTCTAATGTTTCATTTCTTGGAGCGGGTTCGTATGATCACCTAATCCCAAGCATAATTAAGCATATTGTGGGTAGAGGAGAGTTTCTCACTGCTTATACACCTTATCAAGCCGAGATCAGTCAAGGGGTATTACAAAGTATTTTTGAATATCAGACCCTAATCGCGGAGATAACGGGAATGGAGGCTGCTAATGCTTCCATGTATGACGGGGCCAGTGCCTTAGCCGAAGCGTGTCTCATGGCTTGTGCTGCAACCCGGCGTGAAGTGGTTGTATTGCCGAGAAATCTCCACCCTGAATGGGAACAGGTGGTACGGACGTATTTAGAGAATCAAAATGTGTCCATAACGTATTTAGCATTTGATCCTAAAACCGGCATAATTGATTTGCCATCATTGGAGAATATTGACTGGGATGAGGTAGCTTGTGCCGTTGTTCAACAACCGAATTTCTTTGGGTTAATGGAAAATATCAAACCGGTTAAAAAGCTCGTTCAAGAACACGGTGGACTTTTGGTTATGGCGGTTGATCCCATTAGTTTGGGTTTGCTTAAATCACCGGGAGAGCTCGGTGCAGATATTGTGGTAGGCGATGGGCAGAGTTTAGGAAACTCAATGGGTTTTGGAGGTCCGTCTTTGGGCTTTTTCGCCACTAGGGGAAATAAATTAATTAGGCGCATGCCCGGTCGTGTTGTGGGTGAAACGGTGGATGAAGATGGACGAAGGGGTTTTGTACTAACATTACAAACTCGAGAGCAGCATATTCGTAGGGAAAAAGCTACGTCGAACATCTGTTCAAACCAAGCACTTAATGCTACGATCTCAGCGATTTATCTAAGTGTTTTAGGTAAAAAGGGATTTTCCGATGTTGCCCACCAATCACTACAAAAGGCCCATTATTTAAAGCAACGTTTATTGCAGATACCCGGTCTATCAAGTCCCTTTTCTGCACCATCCTTTAAAGAATTTGTAATTAAAGGTGCGGTAAATTGGGAAGAAATAAATCTTCGATTGTTAGATCAAGGTTTTTTGGGCGGTCTATCTTTAGCCCGTTATGGTCTATATGATTTGGTTCTGTTTTCGGTGACGGAGGCACGAACTAAAGAAGAAATGGACAACTTTGTCAATGTGTTAGGGGGGTTGGTCGGATGATTAATAAAACTATCCCTTTAATTTTTGAACGGTCGACACCCGGTAGATTAGGTTATCAATTACCTAATTTAGATGTGCCCGAGATCCCGGTATCTGAGTTAATTCCCGAAGAATACTTACGAGTGGAAGAACCGGAATTACCTGAAGTGAGCGAACTTGAGGTTGTGAGGCACTACACTCAACTTTCGCGTATAAACTACGCTGTTGATGTGGGGTTTTATCCCCTCGGCTCTTGTACAATGAAATATAATCCAAGGGTACATGAAGATTTGGCTGCACTTCCCGGGTTTGCCAACATCCACCCTTATCAACCGGAATCTTCGGTTCAAGGAGCCCTGGAGCTCATGTATAATCTTGGCAAGCATTTAGCTACAATATCCGGCTTAGAAGCGACGACACTTCAACCGGCAGCAGGTGCCCACGGGGAGCTCGCGGGATTAATGGTCATAAAAGCCTATCATACGCACCGCGGAGATGGCCAGCGAACGGAAATAATTATCCCCGACTCGGCCCATGGGACAAATCCCGCAAGTTGTGCCATGGTTGGCTATAATGTCGTGGAAGTACCATCTAATGAGCGGGGAGCGGTTGATGTTGAAGTCTTAAAAGGCTTAGTAGGTCCCAAAACTGCCGGACTTATGCTGACAAATCCAAACACGCTGGGTTTGTTCGATGAGAACATTGCTGATATAGCGGAAATCGTGCATGATGCAGGTGGCTTGCTTTATTACGATGGTGCCAATGCTAACGCCATTTTGGGGATTGTGCGTCCGGGAGATATGGGTTTTGATGTAGTGCATTACAATTTGCATAAGACTTTTTCCACTCCACATGGTGGAGGTGGTCCCGGTGCGGGACCAATCGTGGTTTCAGAAGAACTAGCCCAATTTTTACCCGGCCCCGTTGTGCATAAGGACGCTGGATGTTATTGTTTTTCCATGCCGGAGCACTCGGTGGGTAGAATTTGTTCTTTCTATGGGAACTTTTTGGTTTATTTAAAGGCATATGCTTATATTCTTTCCCACGGTTCGGACGGTCTAAGGGCGGTTAGCGAAACCGCGGTACTTCATGCAAATTATATGATGCGTAGTTTACAAGAGTATTATCATTTGCCCTACGATCGAATCTGTATGCATGAGTTCGTGCTTTCAGGTAAGTGGCAAAGGGAATATGGTGTACGTACCTTGGATATTGCAAAACGGCTTTTGGATTATGGCTATCATGCACCGACAGTTTATTTTCCCTTAAATGTGGAAGAGGCAATTATGATTGAGCCGACCGAAACAGAACCCAAGTCAACTATGGATGAATTTATCGAAGTTATGCGTAAAATTGCCAAAGAAGCGAAGGATAATCCTGAATTACTAACTTCGGCGCCGCAAAATACGCCTCTTAAGCGCTTAGATGAAGCAACGGCTGCGCGCAAACCAATTTTACGCTGGTCTAAATAAATTAAAACGCCCGATTCCGGATTTGCCTGCTTATAAAGGGGCAAGGTGGAAATGGGCGTTTTCCATTTTGAAAGAAAGCCTATTGGAATAGCTTAATATCTGCTTCGAGTTCAAGCTTTGTCAGGTAGCTTTGGGCATCTAGGGCTTTTTCACTACGATAGTCTTCTTCGACAAATTCTCTAACATCTTCGAAGGTAGCTTCTATAGCTTCACTTTGGGAATGAACTAAGACGATATGCCATCCGAAATTGCTTTTAGCTAAGCCGTACTCATCAATTGGTAAACTAAATGCGGCTTCTTCAAATTCCGGAACAGTATCGCCCTTACCAATTTCTCCGATATAGCCTCCCCTGGCTGCACTACCATGATCAACGGATTTTTCCATGGCTAATTCGGCAAATTCGGCCCCATTTTCTAGTTGGTCAATAATCGCATTGGCATCATCTTCGTCTTCTACTAGAATATGACTTACTTCAACCGTGAAAGGTTTATCGTAGTATTGCTTGTTTTGTTCGAACCAGTCTACTAATTTATCTTCTGTTACTTCCACTTCACTAGTGCTTAGTTTGCCTATTAGTATATTCCAGTGAAGTTGATCAATAAACTGTTCTTCAGTGGCATTGTTTTGGGCTAAAAACGCTTGTAACCCCGCAGGACCACCTAGTTGGCTGAGGATCATGTCGTAGAATCCTGCAAATTCTTCATCACTAATTTCTATACCTAAAGCCGCGGCCTTTTGTTGAACCAATAGTTTTTTAACTAACTCGTCCAAAACATAAGGACCGTATTGGCTTTCTAAAACTTCGTAGTATTCCGCTTTAGAAATTTCTACCCCATTAATCGTGGCGACTACATCCTTCTCCTGTGCTAAGATACTTAAAGATCCGCCAACAAGGGCTAGGCAGAGAATCAAAATAAAAATTACAGTATTAAATTTTTTCAAGTATTTCATCCTTTCTTTTGATTAGGTCTTTCATGAACTTCTCTCTTGCTTAATGATCCCCTTTAATTAATTGCGCTTTTTGTATGTTATAATAATAGTAATTCAGGAAGAAGCTGGAGGGTTGGAGATGCATGAAGTAGGTCAGATTTTGCGTTTGAGAAAAAAACATGCCTGCGGTGGATTTACTTGGGAAGTGTTAAAGCCGGGTGTTGATACCCGCATAAAATGTACAACCTGCGGGAGGGTAATTTTGTTACCCAGAGAAAAACTTCTTAGACAAATCAAAGGGAATTAAGCATAAGATGCCTTGGAAGAATATACTAGAAAAGGAATTCTTCTAAGGAGGTTTTATTGTGGGGTTTATTCGCAAGTTTTTTGCAGGAAGTAATAGTAGTGAGGGTTTTTATTCCCTTTTTAAAGATGTGATCACTAATGATGCCAAAAGAGTGTACTTACTAAAAGGTGGTCCGGGAACGGGTAAAAGCTATTTTATGCGAAGCATTGAGCAAGAACTCGTTAAAGAGGGCCATGATCGCGAGCAGTTTTATTGCAGTTCAGATGCGGACTCTTTGGATGCCATTAGCTTTCCCCGGCTAGGAATTGCTTTGATAGATGCCACAGCACCTCACGCCATTGAACCCCAATGGCCGGGATGTCGTGATGAAATTATATACCTTGGCAACTTTTGGTCATCTCAAGATTTATATGCTAAGCGGGAACAAATAATGCAAGGTGGGTTAGCTAAGCAAAAGCATTTTGCCAATGCCTTTCGTTACTTCAAGGCTGCTAAGTGCATTGAAGATACCATGTCTGGCGATGCTCAACGAATCTTTTGGGATAATGGCGATCTAGATAGGGTACACAGTGCAATTAAAGGACAAGTAATTGCTGAACCTAAACGGGGAAAAATCAGGACACTATTCGCGTCGGCCCTTACTCCCCAGGGTCATATCAGTCACATAAGGACACTTATTAAAGGCTATTCCGAGCTTTTTGTCCTACAAGGCCTCTCGGGATCGGGAAAATCGGCCGAAATAAAGAGAATTGCCAATCATACTCAAATTATGGGGCTAGATGCAGAGTTGTTTCTCTATCCTCTAAACCCGCAAAAAGTCTTGCATCTGCTTATTCCCCAATTGAAAATAGCCATATTAACCGCGACTGTCCTAGACCCCCTAGACGATTTGCCGGGAGCCTGTAGAATCTTAATGGGTCCAACTTCGAATGAACCTTCGAACGCAAGAAGCGTTACCCTTTTTAATGAGCTATTGGGTCTCGGTATGGAAAGCTTGCGCCAAGCACAAAGCGGGCATGCGGAGATTGAAGAAATATATATGCAGCAAATGGACTTCAAGGGCTTGGATAAATACAAAGATGAAATCCTTGCTGAGATAAATTTCTATAAAAATCTGTCTTGATTTTGTTTTACGAAACGAAGAAAAGGTATACCTAGGCCTAACACAACAACAGCTTGACCGAACCCTATACTAAGTACCATAAGCAAGTAGGAAGGGAATTCAAAAATAAAATATAAATAGGCACTAACAAAGACGGCATTTAAGACGATGGGTGCAGCATATGCCACCCAGGTATATTTATAACGAAAAGTTATATAGGCCGCCACTAGACTAATTAGACTACCGGCAAAAATATCCCATGGGCCTTGGCCACCCAAAATATTTGCGAGTAAGGCACCAATATAAATTCCTCCGATTGCCTCAGGATATACCATGGGCAATAAAGTCAGTGCTTCCGCGATTCGAAATTGTATGGGTCCAAAGCTGGCAAATTGAAAAACAAAAACCAATACAACGTAGGCGGCCGCGATCAACCCGCCTCTTGTCCATTTATTCATCTTATCTTCCTCCATTTGCGTTAAGCATTCTGTATATATTCATAGTTTACCTTTAGAAGGGGAGTAAAATCAATGGGATTACGCATTGGAATTATCGGATTGCCTAATGTTGGCAAATCAACCGTTTTTAATGCTTTAACGAAATTGCAAATACCCGCCGCCAACTACCCATTTTGCACAATCGAACCTAACAAAGGAATCGTTTTGGTTCCCGACGAGCGTTTGCAAAAAATTGGCCGGATCACTAAACCGGAGATTCTAACGGGCGATACCATAGAGTTTGTGGATATTGCAGGTTTAGTGCCCGGGGCAAGTAAGGGTGAAGGATTGGGTAATCAGTTTCTTGCCCACATCCGTGACATGGATGCCCTTGCACATGTTGTCAGATTCTTTGAAGATGATGATGTGGTTAGTACCACCGGCAAAGTGGATCCTTTAGGTGATGTGCAATTGATTGACCTAGAACTAATTTTGGCCGATCTGCAAACGATAGAAAAACGCAAAGAAAGAACCACTCGGATGCTGAAAACCGGTGACACGGCATATAAAAAAGAGCTTGAGCTACTTGCCCAATATGAAGAAGTGCTAGAAAGAGAAATTCCTTTAAGGCAAATGGATCTACCCATCATCCCTGATTTGCCCCTTCTTTCCGCAAAGCCGGTGCTTTATATCGCTAATATGGCAGAGGGGCAAGTAGATGTTGACGCTACCTTTTTAAAAAGAGTTAATGACGAAGAGGCGGAACTTGTTCAAATTGTGGCTGATTTTGAGATGGAATTATCGCAGCTTGAGCCTGAAGAAGCTTTGTTATTTTTGGAAGAAGAAAATATGGATAAGCCCGCTTTACATCGCTTAATAGAGGCTAGTTTGCGTCTTTTGGACCTTATTACTTTCTATACAATCAAGGGGAAAGAAACGCGATCTTGGATTATTTCCCGGGGAATGTTTGCTCCACAGGCGGCCGGTTGCATACATAGTGATATGGAACGGGGTTTTATTAGAGCTGAAGTTGTATCGTGGACAAACTTAGTGGAAAATGGTTCTTTGGCGGCTTGCAGAGAATTGGGTTTGGTGCAAATCGAAGGAAAAGATTATGTTGTAAAAGATGGAGATGTTATTCAGTTTAGATTCAATGTTTGATAGCTCCCCATTGAGATGGAAAGGTTTGTTTGACTTCGGTTTTTTCTAATGTTATAATAGTTTTGCCCTGCCCTAAGTATGAGCTTAGGGCCATTTGTCCAGAGGGGAGGTGGAGCTAC
>DUPA01000110.1 GCA_012838515.1 Natronincola sp.
ATTTTGGTTCCCCTATCGGAAAAAGCCAGTAGGGGTGACCAAATAATGAATGCGAAATCCTTTGCTAAACAGGGTTTCAGTCTGGTTATTACAGAAGAAGATTTCTCCATAGATACGTTACTTGATTCCCTCAATACCTTAAAAAACGAAGGAAAAAAATATATTGAAAGCATGAAAAACTCCCAGATAACTGATGGTACGGAAAATGTGCTAGCAATAATTGAAAAAAACTAGTTGCGAACGCAAGTTTTTTGTGGTATTCTTTATTTACTGGAAACTCTTAGTAACTCGGCATGTTTTTAAGGGTTTTCGGGCATCGTTCTATAAAGAATAACAGAATGGGGGCTTGGATATGTCAATTAAGCTAGCGATCATTTACTATAGTTCCACAGGAACAAACTTCCAGATGTCAAAATGGGCTAAAGAAGGCGCGGAAGAATTGGGGGCGGAAGTTAAAGTCCTAAAAGTTCCGGAATTGGCACCGCAACATGCGATTGATTCTAATCCGGCTTGGAAGACACATGCCGAAGCAACTAAGGATGTGCCCGAAGTTACTTTAGCTGATTTAGAGTGGGCTGATGCGTACATTTTCAGTACACCTACCAGGTATGGTAGTGTGGCCGCTCAGATGCGCCAGTTCATTGATACCACCGGTGGCCTTTGGGCGAAGGGTAAATTTACAAATAAGGTTGTAAGTGCCATGACTTCTGCACAATTGAGTCACGCCGGTCAAGAGGCAACAATACTCAATCTATATACTAGCATGTATCACTGGGGTGCAATTGTGGTGGCTCCGGGCTTTACTGATAGTTCCATTTATGTTGCAGGAGGAAACCCCTACGGAGCCAGTGTTACCATAGATAAGGACGGCAAAATGATCGAAGATGTTGAAGCAGCAGTAAAATATCAAGCAAAGCGAACAGTAACCGTTGCAGAATGGGTAACAAAAGGCAACAATTAATGGAAAATCAGATGCAAAGGCTACCTAGCGAAGGTAGTCTTTGTTAGTATTATTTTTGTTTTCGATGCGCACCTTAAAACCGGAGGTGCGTATTTTGTTTAAATGTCCTTTTTGTAATCAGCCCATGGAAGAATCAAATGAAGAGCACGGCCCTGAAGATCTGTTTTGCTGCGGAGCATGTGAGGTGGAAAAATTAATGTATTGGCAACCGGGGGAGTATGGAAATGCTCAAAAGACGGAGAAATAGGGTGAAGAGTTGATTTTAGTTATTTTTGCCTCACTTTTACCGGGTTTATTTTGGCTGTGGTATTTTGAGCGTTATGATGTTGGTGATAAAGAACCAATCGGCAAGCTTTTACAATGTATAGTTTTTGGTGCAATTGCAGTAATTCCCGCCTTGATTTGGGAGGCACCTTTTCGCAATTTGCTTAGTTCTTCCAATTCTCTACCACTTCAATTCACCTTATCTTTTTTAGTTGTGGGTTTAGGTGAAGAATTATTTAAGTTTTTAGCTGTATTTCTTGCGGTCCGAAGGTCTCCGGAATTTAGCGAACCAATGGATGGGATAATTTACTCCATTACAGCCGCCATAGGATTTTCCGTGGTTGAAAACATATTATATATTTCTGCTTTTGGTTTAGTAGTGGCTCCCCTTAGAGGAACAATCGCCACGTTAGCTCATATTGCCTTTTCTGGTTTTTTTGGTTATTATTTTGGTCGCTATTGGTTTCTCGGACGTTCTAAGTCTGATTTAGTAAAAGGTTTAATTTTGGCAAGTGCACTGCATGGGCTATACGATTTTCTTTTAATCACGCGCTTGGTGCCCGCCTTCCTTTTAATTTTAGGCATTTTTGGTCTTCATTACTTTTTGATTAAGGCTATTAAGGATGCTGTTAATGC
>DUPA01000111.1 GCA_012838515.1 Natronincola sp.
ACCGGAGCCTGAACCAGAGCCTGAACCAGAGCCTGAGCCTGAGCCACAGCCCCAACCGGAACCAGAACCTGAACCGGAACCCGAGCCACCACTAGAGCCTGAACCGGAACCACCGCCCCCGATGGAACCGGAAGAATAAGAAAAACCCCCAGACCAAAAGTTTGGGGGTTCGTTTTTGCATTGATTAGCGTTTGGAGAATTGTGGAGCTCTCCGTGCTTTTTTCAAGCCATATTTCTTTCTTTCCTTCATACGTGGATCTCTTGTGAGGTAACCTGCTTTTTTCAAAGGTCCTCTTAAGTCTTCATCCACAGTAATAAGGGCACGAGAAATGCCGTGGCGAATTGCACCGGCCTGACCGGTGGTTCCACCGCCGTGAACGTTCACGATAACGTCATATTTGCCCTCGGTATTCGTAAGCACCAGAGGCTGACGCACTAGGGTACGGAGTACCTCTCTACCAAAATAATCCTCTATGGGTCTTTTGTTAATGATAATATTACCATTACCGGGTATAATCCTTACACGGGCAACTGATTCTTTCCTCCTACCAGTTCCGTAATTAGTTTCTGTCTTTCGAACAGCACTCATCTCGATTGCCTCCCTTCACATAGGGTTTTTAATCATGTATTGTTTTAAAATTTAAGTTCAAGCATCTCCGGTTGTTGGGCTTGATGTGGATGCTCAGCACCGGCATATACTTTAAGCTTTTTAATCATCTGGCGTCCTAATCGATTATGGGGAATCATGCCCCACACAGCCGATCTAATAACCCTTTCAGGATGGCGATTTAATAACTCGCCAGCGGTATTTGACTTAATCCCGCCCACATATCCGCTATGACGATAGTACTTCTTATTCTGAAGCTTGTTTCCCGTCAAATGGATCTTTTCGGCGTTAATAATGATTACATGATCACCGGTATCCACATGTGGGGTGTAAGTTGGCTTATGCTTTCCTTTTAAGATCGAGGCAACTTGTGTGGCTAAACGCCCTAAAGTTTGCCCTTCAGCATCAACTACATACCACTTTCGTTCCACGTTTTGTGGGTTTGCTACATAGGTTTTCATTTCGGGATTTCCCCCCTTTATTTCCATCAGTTTATCATTACCCTTCTGTGGAAACGAACGGGGCTGTATCGTTACCAGATGGGTTTTTAAAGAAAAATTGCCAACTCTCATTTTATAATACTCACGGCTCCATGTCAAGAATATTTTACAGATTCGAAAAACAAGCCCTGAGGTGCCATTGTTGCGCTGGCTAATCGTCTATCTCTGCTTTCCATTATTGCATCCACTTGTTGCAAACTAAGCCTTCCTAGACCTACGTCTACTAAAGTTCCAACTAAATTGCGAACCATATTATAGAGAAAACCGTCTGCAGTAAAGCTAATGGTTTTCAAAAATCCTTCGTTATGCACTTCTACCTTGCTAATTGTACGCACAGTGGTTTTAACACTGCTACCACTAGCTGCAAAGGAAGCATAATCCTTGGTGCCAATAAATAGTTTTGTGCAACTTTTTATAGCCTCCCAATCCAATGCGGTCCGTGTCCAATAAGCATAACGTCTATAGAAAACATTTTCAAATTCGCTTTCGTAAATTTGATAACGATAAGTCTTTTCCAATGCGCTATAGCGAGCATGAAAATCACTCGGCATAATTTCGCTTTCAATTACGCGAATGTCCTTAGGCAAAAGAGAATTAAATGCGTAAGGAAGCCGTTCAACGGGAACAGTTAGTTTTTCGGTCCGGAAACTAATGGTCTGCCCTTCACTGTGCACACCCGAATCAGTACGACCGGCACCTGCTATCCGAATTTTTTCAGATGCTAATGTGGCAAGGGCCTTCTCCAACTCCCCCTGTATGGTACGCTCCAACGGTTGAATCTGAAAACCGGCATAATCGGTTCCATCGTATTGAACAACCAAACGATAATTCTTCATTTAAGACTCCTTAGAAAAACAAGACTATAATCACCGAAAATACCACTACAGTGCTGAAAGCAATGGCGTCAATTCGCTGAAAGTGGTTTTCTCTAAATTTACTTCTGCCTTCTCCTCCGCGATAGCCGCGTGCTTCCATGGCTATGGCTAGCTCGTCAGCTCTGCGAAAAGCATTAACAAACAAAGGTACCAGTAAGGGTATTAGACTTTTTGCTCTTTGCACTATTCCTCCGCTTTGGAAATCAGCACCCCTAGCCATTTGGGCTTTCATTATCTTCTCCGTCTCTTCCAACAAAGTAGGAATAAACCGTAAAGCAATGGTCATCATCATTGCAAGTTCGTGAGCGGGAATGCCTATCTTTTTACCCGGCTTCAAAAGACTTTCTATACCATCTGTTAGTTGAATAGGCGAAGTTGTCAAGGTTAATAAAGAAGTACCGGTAATCAATAGAATTAATCTAGTACCCATCATAAGACCACGCATTAATCCTTCCCAAGTTACCTTCAAAAACCATAGTTGAAAAATGACTCTGCCTTCTGTCATGAATATGTGCAATGATACGGTTAATATTAAGATTACTAGAAGGGGTCTTAACCCACGAAGCACATATCTCCAAGAGATTCCGGAAGCTCCGATTATTGCCGCTATACCTAGCGCAACTAATCCATACCCCATAAACCCTTTGACCAAAAACAATAGCACAATCAAAAAAGATGCAGTAATAATCTTGGTGCGTGGATCAAGTCTATGAATAATTGAATCTCCGGGGATGTGCTGACCTATGGTCACGTTTTTAAACATGCTCATTGTTTTGCCACCCCAATGCTTTTAAGATTTCTCCTTCAGCCTCTTCAACACGGAAAATATCGGTATTCACATTTAAACCGCAAACCTTTAATTCATTCATCAATTCGGTGATTTGAGGAATTCCTAAGCCCATATTTTTTAAGCGGTCCGCTTGACGAAAGACTTCAACGGGACTGCCGTCTAAGCTAATCGTTCCCTTTTCCATCACGATTAAGCGATCAACTAACCGTGCCACATCTTCCATACTGTGGCTCACTAAAATTACGGTTATTCCCCTTTCTTCGTGGAGATCCCTAATCTGGTTTAAAATTTCTTCTCGGCCCTGCGGATCGAGCCCCGCCGTGGGTTCATCTAATATTAAAACCGAGGGGCGCATCGCTAAAACCCCCGCTATAGCCACTCTCCTTTTTTGTCCTCCACTGAGTTCAAATGGTGAACGATCTTGCAGTGATTCATAATCGAGTCCCACATAAGAAAGTGCTTCTTTAACGCGTTCCAAAACGTCAGCCTCATCAAGACCACCGTTACTGGGCCCAAAGCCCACATCTTCTAAAATTGTTTCTCCAAACAATTGGTGCTCAGGATATTGAAACACCATGCCCACTTTCTGGCGAATTGCCCTTAATTGCGTTTCCTTCTTTGTAAGATCTACCCCATCTACAAAGACCTTACCGGTCGTGGGCAAAAGTAAGCCGTTAAAATGCTGAACCAAAGTTGATTTTCCCGATCCGGTGGCACCAATTAAACCTACAAATTCTCCCGCTTCGATTTCAAGGTTAATGTCTCTTATTGCCACCTTCGACATGGGAGTTCCTTCGAGATAGCTATAAGAAACGTTTTCTAATTTGATGGACATAAATGCATCACCATTTCATTAACAGTAAGTGTTCCCTTTGGTATCTTTAGCCCCTTCTTAATTAAACGTGCAGCTAAGTCCGTTACTTGCGGCACGTCTAAATGAAGCTCGCGTAAAAGTTCCACCTGACTGAATACTTCTTCAGGCGTCCCCTGTAAAACCATCTTGCCTTGATCCATAACGATGACACGATCAGCACCAATTACCTCATCCATATGATGAGTTATATGCAAAACGGTGATTCCCTCGTCTTTATTTAGACGATGAATGGTTTCCATTACTTCGCGACGACCTTCCGGATCGAGCATGGCCGTTGGTTCATCCAAAACAATACACTTAGGCCTCATGGCGATAGTGCCTGCAATGGCCACCCTTTGTTTTTGTCCACCGGATAACTGATGTGGAGAATGTACTCTATAATCGAGCATGTCCACGGCCTTTAACGACTCCGTAACTCTTGTTTGGATCTCTTTTGTCGGTATACCGAGATTTTCAGGTCCAAAGGCAACGTCCTCTTCAACAGTTGTTGCCACTAATTGATTATCGGGATTTTGAAATACCATACCAATTTGTTGGCGTATTTCCCAAACCTTTTCTTGATCAAGGGTATCTAACCCATTGACCACAACTTTACCTGAGGTGGGTAACAAAAGAGCATTTACATGCTTAGCCAAGGTGGATTTACCAGAACCATTGTGACCCAAAACAGCCACAAACTCATGCTCAAAAATCTCCAAATTCACCTGATCAAGCGCCGCCCACTTTTCTTCATCATCTCCGTGAACATAACTAAAGCTCACATCACTAAAACGAATTAATGCTTCCTTCATACTTACCACCCCTAATCTTTCTAGAAAACAAAACGCAGAGGAGACTCCTCTGCGACCTTGTTTTTCTAGTTAAACCCATTCAATGATCGCCATCGGTGCTGCATCGCCTCGACGAACACCGGTCCTAATAATTCTCGTGTATCCACCGTTGCGCTCAGCATATTTAGGAGCAACATCGTCAAAGAGTTTTTGTACGGCAACCGGATCCATCAAAAAGGCAGCGGCTTGTCGCCGAGCAGCCAGATCCCCACGTTTGCCCAAGGTGATCATTTTGTCTGCCAATGGTTTAATGCTTTTAGCTTTAGGTATCGTAGTTTCTATCCGACCATGTAAAACCAAATCAGTCACCTGATTTCGAAGCAAAGCCTTTCTATGGCCAGAAGTTCTACCTAACTTCTTGAGTTTCATCTTCCTCACCTACCTCATTCATCAGACTTACGCAAGGAAAGTCCCAGTTCGTCGAGTTTCTCTTTAATTTCAGCAAGAGACTTCTTTCCTAAATTTCGTACCTTCATCATGTCTTCTTCGCTTTTACGTACCAATTCATCAACGGTGTTGATGGCTGCACGTTTTAGACAGTTATAAGAACGAACGGAAAGATCTAGTTCCTCAACGGTCATTTCCATTAGGCGGTCAATGCTTTCTTCTTCTTTTTCCACCATAATCTCCACACTGCCCACGCTTTCGGTTAAATCAATGAACAGCTTGATATGCTCCATTAAAACTTTTGCAGCTAAGCTAACTGCACTATCGGGAGCAATGGTTTTATTGGTCCACACTTCTAAAACCAATCGGTCAAAGTCAGTGATCTGCCCAACCCTTGTATCTTCCACGGAATAAACCACCTTAGATACCGGTGTAAAGATGGAATCAACCGGAATCAACCCTATAGGATGATCGGGTTGCTTGTTGCGCTCAGCACTAACGTATCCTCTGCCCTTGGCCACAGTAATATCCATGTTTAATTGTCCGCCTTCTTGCAAAGTGGCGATTACCAATTCAGGATTCAGGATCTCCACCGAAGGATCGGTAGTAATATGACCGGCTAGTAATGGGCCTTCTTGATTGGCCTCTACCCTAATAGTTACCGGTTCATCTGTATGCAACTTAACTAGGAGTTTTTTGAGGTTTAATACGATATCTACCGTATCCTCCACAACTCCCTCGATTGTGGAAAATTCGTGCAAAACCCCATCGATATGGACAGACGTTACGGCTGTTCCGGGCAATGACGAAAGTAGGATTCTGCGCAGACTATTACCTAAAGTAAGTCCGTAACCTCTTTCTAGCGGTTCGACAACAAATTTACCATAACTGTCGGTTAATTCAATTTGGTCAATTTTCGGCTTTTCAATTTCAATCATAGTTCTTGCACCCTCCTTTGCGAACGCATGGGCCGAACTAATTATACTCTGCGTCGTTTTGGTGGACGACAACCATTATACGGAATCGGAGTAACATCTTTGATTGTTGTTACGTCAATACCGGCAGCTTGTAAGGAGCGAATTGCCGCTTCTCTACCTGCACCCGGTCCCTTAACATACACACTAACTTCCCTTACTCCATGATCCAAAGCAACTGTTGCTGCTTGTTCTGCAGCCATACCTGCAGCAAATGGGGTGCCCTTCCGGGAACCTTTGAAACCCATGTTACCGGAACTTGCCCAAGAAATTACATTACCTTGTGGATCGCTAATGGTCACAATAGTATTATTAAATGTGGAACGAATGTGAGCGATTCCTACCGGTATATTTTTACGCGCTCTACGACGTGGGCGTTGCCCGCCCCTACCTCGTGGTCTAGCCATTTAGTTTTCCTCCTTTCAATACGACCTATCTCCTCTTACCGGCAACACGTTTTGGACCTTTGCGTGTTCTTGCATTAGTCTTCGAACGTTGTCCCCTAACAGGAAGGCCGCGGCGGTGACGTATACCACGGTAGCAACCGATGTCCCGCAATCTCTTAATATTCATATTTACTTCACGTCGAAGGTCTCCTTCAACTAGAAATTGCTTTTCGATAATCTCGCGGATTTGGTTTGCTTGCTCTTCGGTCAAATCGCGTACTCGCGTATTTGGACTAATTCCGCAGATCTCTACAATTTTGTCAGCAGTACTACGACCGATGCCGTAAATGTACGTCAATCCTACTACTACTCGCTTATCGCGAGGTAAATCTACACCTGCAATACGTGCCATTAAGACACCCCCTCTTCACTATCCCTGTTTTTGCTTATGCCTTGGATTTTCGCAGATTACCATCACGCGCCCTTTGCGCCGAATAATCTTGCATTTTTCACACATCGGCTTCACAGAAGGTCTCACCTTCATTGTTTAGCGCCCCCTTTAGCCGTTTTAAAGTTTTTAAACCTTTTACTATTTTTTCCGATACGTTATTCTTCCCCTCGTTAAATCGTAAGGGGACAATTCTACAGTGACCTTATCACCGGGTAGAATCCGAATAAAGTTCATCCGCATCTTTCCGGAAATGTGGGCTAAAACTAAATGCCCATTTTCTAACTCCACACGAAACATTGCATTTGGCAATGGTTCAACAACTGTACCTTCAACTTCAATTGCTTCATCTTTGGCCATGATCTGTCAAGCCCTCCTTTCAAACTTTTTCCTCAGTGCCATGCAGTTCTATAAATTCACGTATGGCTTTGTCGTTAAATGTGCTTGATTCTAGGCATTTTTGGTGAATTATCAAATGCTTAAAATTTTTCCGTTTAGGTCTTTCAATTTTACGCACATAACCATCAGCCACTTGTACGTGGTTTTCATCATAGAAACCGATCACCACATATTGTTTACCGGCATCTCTGCCCTTTCTTGAGGTCACTAATTGTCCTTTTTTACAAAGTCCCATTATTCTCTCTCCTACAAAGTCGTAAGAATCACGGGCCCTTCGCCAATAATGGCAACAGTGTGTTCGAAATGGGCTGACCATTTACGATCCCGTGTTTTGACAGTCCAATTATCCGGTAATACCTCCACATGGTAACTTCCCATGTTAACCATGGGTTCAATGGCTAAAGCCATACCCGCTTTTAAACGCGGGCCCCTTCCTGGAGGACCAAAATTAGGAATTTGTGGTGCTTCGTGCATTTGGCGGCCAATTCCGTGCCCGACAAAGTCTCGAACAACGGAATAACCCCCCTCTTCTGCGTGTCTTTGCACTGCGTGGGAAATATCAGAAAGGCGATTACCCACTCGAGCCTGCTCGATACCTTTAAAAAGAGCCTCTTCTGTGGTGGTCAATAGATCTTGGATTTCAGGGCTTATTTTCCCAACCGGATAAGTCCAAGCACTATCACCACAAAAACCATCCACAAACGCCCCTATATCAACACTTATGATTGAACCCTCTTCAAGGACATCATCTTTACTGGGTATTCCGTGGACCACCACTTCATTAATGGAAGCGCAAATTGAAGCCGGAAACCCCTGGTAACCTTTGAATGCGGGAGTTGCGTTTTGTTTTAATAGAAACTCTTCCACTGCAACATCTAAATCCCATGTAGTGACCCCCGGTTGAACCAGTTCTCGAACTAATTCATGGGCCTGGGCCACCACTTTGCCAGCGGCTCGCATTGCCTCTATTTCATCCCTTGATTTTAGGATAATCATTGAGCCTCACCTACATTTTGTTCGGCTACTAATCTTTGTAAATGGTGATCAACATCAACGAACACATCGCCAATAGCTCTAATCCCATCTACACTGTAGAGGCGACCGTCCTGCGCGTAATAATGCATCACAGGATGGGTTTGTTGCATGTAGACGTAAAAACGTCTGCGGGCCGTTTCTTCAGTATCATCATCTCTTCTAAAAAGTTCACCGCCGCAAAGGTCGCAAACACCTTTGCCTTTTGCGCGATGGAATTCTAGATGATAAATGGCACCACAATCGCGGCACATGCGCCTTTTGGCAATCCGCTCAATTGCAGACTTTTTTGTAATACGTATTTCAAAAGCCATCTGCACATCTGAACCATCTTGTGCCAATTTCTTATCTAAAGCTTGTGCTTGATGAACCGTACGCGGAAAACCATCCAAAATCCATCCACGGCGGCAATCAGGCTTATTCAAACGATCATAGACGATTTCAATCGCGACATCATCTGGGATCAAATTTCCTTTGGTGAGATAGGCATCGGCTTCTTTTCCGTAGCCGATTCCTGTGGCCACTGCTTCGCGAATAATGGCACCTGTGGAAATATGAGGTATACCATACTTCCGAGCAATTAATTCTCCTTGAGTGCCTTTACCCGCTCCTGGTAAGCCCAGCAACACCAATCGCATGTGTTTTCCCTCCTATTTCAGGAAGCCCTCATAGTGTCTCATTAGCAAGTGCGCTTCGATTTGCTGCATTGTATCTAGTGCAACACCAACGATAATTAATAATCCAGTTCCACCAAAGTGGAGAATGTTAGAGGGGATCCTAGTAACTGCAGCTACCACAAACGGCAACACAGCAATAATCGCCAAGAAAGCCGCCCCTGGCAAAGTAATTCTAGATAAAATCTTATCCAAGAAATCCGCAGTAGGTTTTCCGGGACGAAGACCCGGGATGTATCCACCATTCTTCTTCATGTTGGTGGAAACCTCAACAGGATTGAATGTAACCGCAGTATAGAAATAAGTGAAAAAGAACACTAGAATCACATAAAGTAAATTATAACCAAATGTACCATATCCTAGCCAACGATTAATAACATCAACGGCGGGAATGAATTGGGCTAATGTCAGGGGAAACGTCAAAACCGATGAAGCGAAAATTACCGGAATTACCCCTGCTTGGTTCACCTTTAATGGTATATGAGTAGATTGACCGCCGTATACTTTACGTCCTACCACACGCTTGGCGTATTGCACCGGAACCCTTCGTTCTCCTTGGGTAATCATGACTACAGCGGCAATCACAACTACGGAAATCAGCAAGTAAGCAATTAGACTGAAGATGTTTAATCCACCTTCTCCCACGGCTTTTAACGCATTAACCGCACCGGTTGGCATCGCCGCTACAATGTTAACAAAAATTAGTAGGGAGATCCCATTGCCAATACCATTTTCAGAAATTTTTTCACCTAACCACATTGTAAACATGGTTCCCGCGGTTAGTGTAAGCATAATTAAAGTCATACCAAAGAAACCTGAGTTTGCCGGAGATAAGACTCCCCAACCACGTGCCATCATTGTTGTACCAAAAGCTTGCACTATGGCTAACACAACAGTGGCATAACGCGTGTATTGAGCAATGATTTTTCGTCCTTCCGGACCTTCCTTAGACAACTGCTCAAGCCTTGGAATAACTAATGCCAATAAATTCATAACAATAGAAGCCGTAATATAAGGACTAACACCTTGAGCAAATACAGTAAATCTAGCTAAAGCACCACCCGTAAAGAGGTTAAGGAAACCAAAAACATTTCCTCCGTCAACCCCTAATTGCTGTGCTAACGCGGCTGCGTTTACACCGGGAACAGGTACGAAAGACCCAGCTCTGTATATTGCTAGCATAATAGCTGTGTATAGAATCTTCTTCCTTAAATCCGGAATCTTCATGGAGTTTTTTAATGCAGCAAGCAACTAGATCACCTCTACTTTGCCGCCAGCCTTTTCAATCTTGGCTGCTGCCGATTTTGTAAAACTGTGGGCCTGCACCGTCAACTCTTGATTGATGTCTCCGTTGCCGAGAATTTTAATCCCGTCTCTAACCTTGTTCACAAGCCCAGATTCAATCAGGAGCTCGGGAGTGACAACTGTACCCGGTGCGAACCGATTTAAGTCATTCAATTTGACTTCCGCATATACTTTTTGAAACACATTAGTAAATCCCCGTTTTGGCAATCGTCTTACCAAAGGAGTTTGACCACCTTCAAAGTAGGGACCTTTGCCACCACCTGAACGTTGACCTTGGCCCTTATGACCGCGACCTGAAGTTTTACCCCAGCCCGATGCTATTCCTCGACCTACCCTTTTGCGTCTGTGCGTACTGCCTTCTGCGGGTTTAAGTTCATGAATCCGCACACTTACACCCCCTCTTACTAATCTAATTCTTCCACTTCAACTAAATGTTTAACTTTATGAATCATACCCCGAATTACAGGGTTATCTTCTTGAACAACTGCTGTTCCAAGTTTTTTCAAACCTAGGGCAGCAACAGTGTCTTTTTGATCTTGAGCATAACCAATAACGCTCTTTTTGTACGTAATTTTTAGTTTTGCCACAACATTTGCCCCCTAACCCAGAATTTCCCCGGGAGTTTTGCCACGAAGTCGGGCCACATCTTCGACTGTTCTTAAGCTAGTTAACCCTTGAATCGTTGCTCTAACAACATTAATAGGGTTAGCGGAGCCTAAAGATTTAGTTAAGACGTCTCGTACACCAGCAGATTCTAATACTGCACGAACGGGTCCACCCGCGATTACTCCTGTACCTTCGGAAGCGGGTTTTAATAAAACCCTGGCTCCACCATAGGTCTCTGTAATCTCATGGGGAATAGTTGTGCCTACAATTGGCACGCTAATCATGTTTTTCTTGGCCTCTTCTGTTGCCTTACGAATTGCCTCAGGTACCTCCTTCGCCTTACCAAGTCCGGCACCCACTTTTCCATTACCATCTCCAACCACCACTAAAGCACTAAATGAACGAGTTCGCCCACCTTTAACAGTTTTAGAGACGGGGTTAATATTAACTAAGCGTTCTTGTAACTCTACGCCACCATTTTCAGTTCGTTTCGACAAGTTCGTTTCCCTCCCTTGCACCTAAAATTCTAAGCCGCCTTCACGGGCACCTTCTGCCAATGAAGCAATCCTGCCGTGATATATATAACCACCGCGATCGAAAACGACTTTTGTAATTCCTTTTTCTTTAGCACGTTGAGCAACTATTAGTCCAATTTCTTTAGCCGCATCTTTATTTCCTGTGGATCCCAATTTTGCACGCAATTCAGGCTCTACAGTGGAGGCGGCAACCAAAGTGTGTCCAGCGCTATCATCTATGATTTGAGCGTGAATGTGGTGCAGACTTCTGTATACGTTCAATCTTGGACGCTCAGGCGTGCCAATGACTCGTTGACGTAAGCGCTCATGTCTGCGTTCTCTTGCATCACGCCGACTAAATTTGGCCATTTTGTATCCTCCTTTTAAAACTAGGCTTTCCCTGCTTTACCTGCTTTTCTGCGCACGTGTTCACCTTCGTAACGAATACCTTTACCCAAATAAGGTTCAGGTCTGCGGAAATCTCTTATATTGGCCGCTGTTTGTCCAACCAATTCCTTATCAATACCTTTTACAGAGATTTTCGTCGGTGAAGGCACTTCAATTTCAATGCCGGCAGCCGGTTCTACTTCAATGGGGTGAGAATAACCGAGAGACAAGACAAGTTTAGTACCTTGCATGGCAGCTCTATAACCTACCCCCACAATCTCCAGATTACGTGTGAATCCCGCCGTAACCCCTTGAATCATATTAGCAATTAAGCTACGAGTTAATCCATGGAGGGAACGGTGTTCCTTATTGTCACTTGGTCTAGTCACAAGTAGGGAACCTTCGCTCAATTCTAGTTGCATATCAGGATGCACTTCTTTGCTGAGGTTGCCCTTCGGCCCTTTAACGTCTATAACGTTACCATTGATTGTAACATCAACACCAGCGGGAATTTCGATTGGAGCTCTTCCTATTCTGGACATCTATTTCCCCCCTTACCAAACGTAACAAATCACTTCGCCACCGATACCCTCTTGTCGAGCGGTACGATCACTTATGATTCCTTGTGAAGTTGAAAGGACGGCCATTCCCAGGCCCCCTAACACTCTTGGTACTTCATCCTTGTTAGCATAAACTCTTAAACCCGGTTTACTAATGCGTTTAATCCCTTGAATAACATGACCTCTATTAATGTCATATTTAAGATAAACGCGAATGATACCTTGTTTATCGTCTTCTATCGCTTTATATTCTTTAATGAATCCTTCTTCTTTGAGTAACCTCGCCAACTCTTCTTTGAGCTTAGAGCGAGGAATATCAACTGATTCATGCTTAACTGAATTGGCATTTCGAATTCGCGTAAGCATATCCGCAATCGGATCAGTCATTACCATACAGGAAACCTCCTTTCGGATGCTCATCCCCTAAATGAAACATCCCTACCAACTCGATTTAGTTACTCCGGGAATTTGACCTTCGTTAGCATATTTCCGGAAGCAAACACGGCACATTTGAAATCGGCGCATGTAACCACGGGGACGGCCACAAACTCTGCATCGATTAACTTGACGCACTCTAAACTTAGGTCTACGCTGCGCCTTGACGATCATTGATTTCTTTGCCACAATATCTCTCCTTTCAGCTTCTAAATGGCATACCCATTAGCTTCAAGAGTTCAAAAGCTTCTTCGTCGGTCTCAGCAGTGGTTCCAATAGCCACTGATAGACCCCTTACTTTGTCGATTTTATCATATTCAATTTCCGGAAAAACCAATTGCTCACGCAAACCTAGACTATAATTTCCCCGACCATCAAAAGATTTAGGCGATACCCCGCGAAAGTCTCTGATTCTTGGTAACGTGACGCTGATTAGTCGATCTAGAAATTCATACATACGCTCACCGCGCAAGGTAACTTTACAGCCAATGGCCATGCCCTCACGAAGTTTAAATGCTGCAATTGACTTCTTAGCATAGGTTATAATCGGTTTTTGACCTGAAATATCCCCTAGGTCTCTAACCGCTGCTTCTAAAGCTTTTGGGTCTTCTATAGCTTCCCCCACGCCAATATTTAAAACAACTTTATCGAACCGAGGTACTTGCATGACATTTTGGTACCCAAAACGTTCCATCAGTGCCGGTACTACTTCGGTTTCGTATTTTTCCTTAAACCGTGCCAAGCACTACTCCCCCCTTCTTAAACACATCAAGCTTCTAGGTCTAGTGATAGGCCTAATCTATGGCTTTACCACACTTTTTACATTCTCTTTCCAACTTGCCGTCTGCTTGCCGGTTACGCTTAACCTTTACAGGATCTTTGCAACTTGGGCAAATAACTGCAACATTGGATGCATCGATGGGACCAGGTTTCTCAATAATACCACCTTGTGGGTTCGTTTGAGTTGCCCGAGTGTGCTTTTTCTGAATATTAATTCCATCCACTATAACCCTTCCGGTCTTTGGATGAACCTCTAATACTTTTCCTTTTTTCCCGCGATCTTCGCCAGAAATAATGGCTACTTGATCACCGCTTTTAACATGAATTTTAGCCATTCCCCATCCTCCTTTCTACTAGAGAACTTCAGGAGCCAGAGAGACGATTCTCATGAAATCCTTTTCTCGCAACTCTCTAGCCACAGGCCCAAATATGCGAGTCCCTCTCGGATTGTTCTGGTCGTTTATTATAACAGCTGCATTTTCGTCAAAACGAATGAAAGAACCATCATTACGGCCATATTGCTTCTTCGTTCTAACAATTACTGCACGCACAATCTCGCCCTTCTTAACTACGCCACCCGGAGCGGCGTGTTTAACAGAAGCAATGATCACGTCGCCCACACGGGCATATCGCCGTCCTGAGCCGCCTAAGACACGAATGCATAGGATTTCTCTTGCACCTGTATTATCAGCGACTTTCAAACGACTCTCTTGCTGGATCATATTAGCTCCTCCTTCCCTTGGCTTTGCTCTTCTCTAGCGAGCTTTTTCAATTATTTCCGTTACTCGCCAGCGCTTTTGTTTACTAATAGGTCTTGTTTCCATAATCCGTACTCGATCACCCATACCGCATTCATTGAGCTCGTCATGGGCTTTGAATGTTACTGTTCTTCGCATGATTTTACCATATAAGGGATGTCGAACTTTACGTTCAACGGAAACAACCACGGTTTTATCCATTTTGTCGCTTACCACGACACCGGTTCTTGTTCGTCTTACATTTCTTTCGTTACTCACCTGCGCTCCTCCCTTCTCGGATCCTTAAGGGATCTTAAGCTTGCCTAATATTTAATTCCCTTTCGCGCATAACAGTCTTAACACGTGCAATATTTTTTCGCACTACACTGATCCGCATAGGGTTATCTAATTGACCGGTAGCCAGTTGAAACCTGAGGTTAAAGAGTTCTTCCTTTAGGTCACTCAGTTTCTCTTCTAGCTCATTAACGGAAAGATCACGAACATCTTTAGCCTTCATTTGCTTCACCACCTGCACCTACTCGAGATACAAACTTACATTTGATAGGAAGTTTGTGGGCAGCCAAACGCATAGCTTCGCGAGCTAATTCCTCGGACACGCCACCAATCTCAAACATAATTCGTCCCGGTTTTACCACTGCTACCCAATGTTCAGGAGCACCTTTCCCAGAACCCATACGGGTTTCCGCAGGTTTTTCGGTAACTGGTTTGTCAGGGAAAATCCTGATCCAGACCTTTCCACCTCTCCGAATATAACGGGTCATGGCAATACGGGCTGCTTCTATCTGTGTATTTTTAATCCACCCTGGTTCCAACGCTTGGAGGCCATATTCACCAAAAGAAACTTCAGAGCCTCTTTGGGCTTTACCGGTCATGCGACCGCGGTGGACTCTACGATACTTAACTCTTTTTGGAATAAGCATCCCTATTCGCCCCCTTTAGCCTTCTTTTGTACGGCTGTTTCTGGTAGGATCTCACCATTGTAGACCCAAACCTTAACCCCAATCTTTCCAAAAGTTGTATTCGCTTCAGCAAAACCATAATCAATATCTGCTCTTAAAGTATGCAAAGGAACAGATCCTTCTGGATTCCATTCTGTACGAGCAATTTCCGCTCCGCCTAAACGTCCTGAAACAGAAACTTTAATACCCTGTGCTCCTAAACGGATTGCACGTTGCTGTGCCTGACGCATTGCTCTACGGAAAGAAATTCTTCTTTCTAAGGCAAAAGCGATATTCTCAGCCACTAGTTGGGCATCTGTTTCTGGTGTTTTCACTTCAACAATATTAATTTGTACTTGGCGACCGGTTAATTTTTCCAGATCTTTACGCAACTTATCAACTTCTGTTCCACCTCGTCCAATAACCATTCCCGGACGACCTGTGTGGATAGTAACTTTTGCACGATTAGCTGCCCGCTCGATCTCGGTTTTGGATACGCCAGCCTGGTAAAAACGATCTTTGATCAGCTTTTTGATCTCTAGATCTTCGTGTAATAAATCGGCATATTCAAGTTTGTTGGCATACCATTTGCTGTCCCAGTCTTTCACAACACCAAGTCTAAACCCTACCGGGTGTACTTTTTGACCCACGCACTTATACCTCCTTTTCCCGCAAAATCACAGTAATATGACTTGTACGCTTACGAATGCGATTCGCCATGCCTCTTGCCCTTGGTCTAATCCGTTTCATGGTTGGACCTTGGTCAACATAGCACTCAGCCACATATAGAAAGTCTGCATCCATATCGTAATTGTTTTCAGCGTTAGCTATGGCACTACGCACAACTTTTTCTACGACAGGAGAACCTCCCTTAGGTAAAAACTGTAGAATAGCCAAGGCATCTTCCACATCTTTACCGCGAATCAAGTCAACTACTTGGCGAGCTTTGCGTGGTGAAATTCTAATATGTCTAGCAATTGCTTTCGCTTCCATCATTTATCACCCCGATCTGCTTATCTGCCAGTCGATCTTTCGCCGGCATGCGCACGAAATGTCCGTGTAGGAGCAAACTCTCCTAGCTTATGACCGACCATCTCTTCAGTAATATATACAGGAACATGCTTGCGACCATCATGAATTGCGATGGTGTGACCAATCATATCCGGAAAAATAGTCGAACGCCTCGACCATGTTTTAATTACTCTTTTTTCGCCCGATTCATTCATGCTTCTAACTTTTTTCAACAAATGATCATCGGCGAATGGACCTTTTTTTAATGATCTGCCCATATCTACACCTCCTCGTAGAGAACCTATACATTACTTCCTGCGACTTCTAACGATTAAACGATCGCTAGCCTTTTTCTTACGAGTTCGTGCCCCTTTAGTGGGTTTACCCCATGGGGTAACAGGTGTCGGTCTACCAATGGGTGATCTACCTTCACCACCACCGTGCGGGTGATCTACCGGGTTCATGGCTACACCTCTTGTTTGTGGGCGTATACCAAGGTATCTTGATCTACCTGCTTTTCCAATAACCATATTTTCGTGTTCCACATTACCGACCTGGCCGATGGTTGCTCTACATACCTGCAAAACCATGCGATATTCACCTGACGGTAAACGGACAGTTGCATAGGCACCTTCTTTAGCCATAAGTTGAGCAGCAGTTCCGGCCGAACGAACCATTTGAGCACCTTTGCCTGGTTGTAGTTCTATATTGTGAATAACAGTACCCACCGGGATATTTTCAATTGGCAAACTATTACCAACTTTAATATCAGCATCTGGACCGGATTCAACCATATCACCGGTTTTTAAACCTACTGGTGCTAAAATATAGCGTTTTTCCCCGTCTAAATAGTGTAGTAATGCAATTCGTGCTGAACGATTAGGATCATATTCGATAGCCGCAACTTTTGCCGGTACGCCATCTTTATTACGTTTAAAATCAATAATTCGATATCTACGTTTATGACCGCCACCGCGATGGCGAGCGGTGATTTTACCGCTGGCATTACGCCCGCCGGTTCGATTTAAAGAAACTACTAACGACTTCTCCGGTTCCTTCTTCGTAATTTCCTCAAAGGTAGAGCCTGTCATGTTGCGACGCCCCGGAGTGGTCGGTTTATACTTCTTCATTGCCATTTTTTCCGTCCCTCCTTAAAATCCACCGAATACCTCGATGCTATGACCCGGCTTGAGGGTCACCACAGCCTTTTTCCAGTTAGATGTATAACCTTCATGGCGTCCCATTCTGCGTAGCTTACCCTTAACACGAGAAGTATTCACTTTCTGTACTTTCACATCAAAAATTTCTTCAACAGCTAATTTAATCTGAATTTTACTGGCCCTTAAGTCCACTTCAAATGTATACTTGTTATCAGCCATTAAGTCGGTGCTTTTTTCAGTTACAATGGGTTTTTTAATAATATCCCTAGCATCCATTATACAAGCACCTCCTCTAATTTACTTATTGCATCTTGAGTGATAACCAGCTTTTGGCTATTTAAGATGTCGTATACATTCAATCCCATAGATTTCGCTACTACTGCCCCCGGAATATTTCGGGTAGATAACTCCACATTTGTGTCCCATTCTGCCGTAACTACTAACGGCTTCTGTACATCTAGAGTCTTTAACATATCAGCGATTACCTTGGTTTTGGGGACATCTAATTTTAATTCATCCAAAACCACAATATTTCCGGACGCAACCTTAGCACTAAGTGCAGATTTTAACGCAGCCCGGCGTGCTTTTTTTGGTAAACGATACGAAAAATCTCTCTGAGTTGGTCCGAAAACCACACCACCGCCAACCCATTGGGGTGAACGAATACTACCTTGGCGAGCGCGTCCTGTGCCCTTTTGTCTCCAAGGTTTGCGTCCTCCTCCTCGTACCGCCGATCTATTTTTGGTGGCCACAGTGCCTTGTCGGCGATTCGCCAACTGGCTAACGACTACCTTATGCATAAGGTCTTGGTTTACCTCGACCCCGAAAATAGCATCATTAAGCTCTTGTTCACCAACTTGCTTGCCTTCCATGTTGTAAACGGCCACTTTCGGCATGATTGTAGCCTCCTCTCTTCATCAAACTCTTAAGCTTTTACCGCGTTGCGGACAATTACTAAACTGCCCTTAACCCCTGGCACAGAACCCTTTACCAATAAAAGATTCCGATCCGTGTCAACTTTTACAATTTCCAAGTTTTGAGTCGTAACTCTTTCTCCGCCCATTCTACCCGGTAGCTTTCGCCCCTTAAAAACACGAGCCGGATCAACGGCATTTAAAGCCCCTACACCGCGATGGTAATGAGAACCATGGGTCATTGGACCCCTAGCTTGGTTATGACGTTTAATGGAACCCTGAAAACCTTTACCTTTACTGATACCACTAACATCAACCTTTTCGCCTTCGGCGAAAATATTTACATCTACTGAATCACCAACATTCAATTTAGCGAAGTCATCATTAACACTAAACGTGATTTCCCGTAAATACCGATGAGGTTTGACATTTGCCTTAGCAAAATGTCCCTTCTCCGGCTTATTAAATAGCCTTTCCCGCCGATCTCCAAAACCAAGTTGTACCGCAAGATAATTATCTTTCTCCATAGTCTTCTTTTGCACAACGGTACATGGGCCGGCTTCGATGACGGTAACGGGGATCAGTAGTCCTTCTTCACTGAAAATCTGGGTCATTCCCAACTTTTTACCTAGAATACCTTTGGCCATCTTTCGCACCCCCTAATATTGCTCCCACCGGCAATCTTTAATCTTGAATCTTGATTTCAATATCCACACCGGCAGGTAAATCTAAGCGCATTAACGCATCAACTGTTTTTGGATTAGGATCCAAAATGTCAATTAAACGTTTATGCGTTCTCATTTCGAACTGTTCACGAGA
>DUPA01000112.1 GCA_012838515.1 Natronincola sp.
ACGAGCTAGAAGATAAATTGGAATCCGAGTCAAACCGAGAACCGGCCTGAGATCAGACTTAAGGCTTATATGATACCCATCTATGGGCAGTTTTTTATCTAGCCTCTTTGTCGTACACTTAAGGTAAGAAATATGTAGATGGGGTGATGAATTTGACAGAACAAAGACAAAGTTTGGGACAACGCCTATTTATTAATCGTGACTTTGGTTTGCTTTTTCTAGGCCGCCTAGTTTCTCAGATAGGCGATGGCATACATTATTTGGTTTTAACTTGGTTTGTCTTAGATTTAACGGGCTCTGGTACGGCTCTTGGTACGATGCTTTTTGCATCTTCCATTCCTGCCGTGATTTTGGCTCCGTTTAGCGGCGTATTGGCAGACACTTGGAATAGAAAGACAATTATTGTTTCCATGGATATTGTGCGTGGATTAATAATGATTGTCTTGGCCGTAATCTTTCAGGCAGGTGCTTTAACCATGCCCGTTTTATATGTAGCCACCATTTTTTCTTCACTGGCAAGTGTTCTTTTCGGACCGGCCATTTCAGCTAGTATTCCCAATTTAGTCGGACAAGATGAGTTAGTAAAGGCAAATTCCTTGAATAATTTATCGCGGGGGGCCACGATGATTATAGGTCCATTGGTGGGATCAGTTCTCCTTGCCACGGGTGGTTATTTTGGCGTATTCTTAATCACCGGAATTAGCTTTATACTGTCAGCCATTTCGGAGATGTTTATTCGTTTTCCCGAAGTTACTACGGCTGAGGAAAATGGTGGCAAAGTCCGGGCCGAGCAGGAATTTTTCAATAAGCTTAGGGAAGGTTTTGTTTATATCTGGAATAATGCCGGTTTGAAAATGCTAGTATTTTATGCCTTAATTGTTAATTTTTTAGCCGCCCCACTCATGGGTGTTGTTGTGCCCTACCTTGGGAAGGAGATTTTTAAATTCGAGGCACAGCATTTTGGAATGGTTCAAGCCGCTGTTCCCGCAGGTTTTATTGTCGGAACCTTATTTATGGATTATTTAACGAAGAAATTTAATAAAGGATCCCTTTTGGCATTTGGAATTTCCTCTCAAGGGCTTCTAGCCGTGCTCCTTGGTTTGGGTGCTTTACCAAGATTTTATGGTTCAGTCAGTTTTTTGGTTTTGTTTTATTCCATGTCCATAGCAATGTTAATAGTTGGTGTTCTTAATACCTTAGTGAATGTGCCTCTGCAGGTTATGTTGCAAGAGACTGTTCCCGATATTTTCAGGGGAAGGGTTTATGGTTTAATGGATGGTATGGTTCAGGTTTTGACGCCAATATCTTTAGCCTCATCGGGAGTTTTAGTTGATAACTTTACTATGACGGGCATTCTGATTTTTGTGGGGCTATTAATTGCCATAGTGGGGCTTTGCCTAGATGCTTCACGGAGTATAAGGGAATTGTATGGAGAAAAAGTTGTTGTTTAGGGGGTGAGACTTTTGCGGAAATTAACTATTAAAACAAATTCGGATCAAGAGTTTATTGAAATCACCCATGAAGTGAGAAGGGCAGTGAAAGAGGCGGGTATCTTAGACGGCTTGGCTGTTGTTTACGTACCACATACTACTGCAGGGGTGACAATTAACGAGAATGGCGATCCAGATGTTGTCCGTGACATCATCACACACTTTAATCGTGTTTTTCCTGTTAAGGGGGATTATCGTCATTTTGAAGGAAATTCTCACGCGCATATTAAAACTTCTTTGATGGGCTCATCTTGTACCATCCCGGTTGAAAACGGAGAATTGTTGCTCGGAACATGGCAAGGAATTTATTTTTGCGAATTTGATGGGCCTAGAACGAGAAGAGTAATAATTAAAATAAGTAGCTAAATTAAATAAAACGGTCGCCAAAGTAGTGACCGTTTTATTCATTCTCATGATTACTTCCACGGGATAAGTGGAGAGCGATGGAAATTTACTCCCAGCTGCTCTAGGCGTTTTCCGAGTCTGGCCAGACGTAGGCAATATTCTTCCCAACTTCTGTTATCCTTTGGTGACCAACCAATCTCAGCTGCACCGCAGATTCTGGGAAAATACATATAATCCGCATCGACTGTGTTATGAATTGTCTCCGTCCATAGAGGAGCCTCTATACCTAAAATGTCCTCCTCATTAAACCCTTCGTATACAGATGTGGGATCCCAGTTATAGGCCGTTTCAACGCTAACATATCCTGCCCAATCCTGTCCAACGTGGGTGCTTTCATCATACTTCATATCAACGTAGATCTTGTGTGCAGGAGACATGATGGTTTTTATGCCGTGTTTAAGGG
>DUPA01000014.1 GCA_012838515.1 Natronincola sp.
ATAGATTTTTACCCCGCTTGCCGGTGAAAAATTTTCACGAGGCAAAGGTTTTTTTGCACGATTACTTTTTATAATATTACCACAAGCCCCCAGGCCATAGATATGCAGTTTGTTTAAGAGAAGATAGTAAACCCATAGATGTTTCCGCAACATTTCGAATGTATCAGCTGAATTTTGACGGCGATAATAAACGAATTTACACGGGATACCGGGTTGGTGACTATAGAATTATTGCTGAACTAGATTAACATGAAATGAAAATATTCATCATTTAAGTAGGTCATGGGAAGAATATCTATTAATTGACAAATCCCGTAATAACCTGTACGATAAAGATGTAATTTCCCTAATTAAATATAGCTTATCAAGAGTGGGGGAGGGATAGGCCCTATGAACCCCGGCAACCTGCATTTGCAAGGTGCCAAATCCTACAGGTAACCGAAACTAGCCTGAGAGATGAGATTAATTTAAGCCTTCCTCGGGTTTCCGGGAAGGCTATTTTTTTAGGAGGGAAGACATTGGAAGATTTAAGTGAAATCAAAACCGAGTTTTTAGAAGATCGTCTTAAGGAAACAAGTTGGGCCAACCGCAAATACATTCAGCAATTAGCCTCATTAGAAAGAGTGATTTTTAAAAACGGGCCACAATGCTTCAATCAAGCCATGGTATACTATACGCTTAAAAAAAGATATCCGGTTGAATATGAGTGCATTAAAAAAGAATTTACCACAGGAATTTTAACTTCTGCAGCAGAGTTTAGAAAACTAAAACGAAAGTCTAAAAAGCAACAAATTGTGGCAAATGCATTAGAGATAAAACAAGAACTTGAACAAAGGAAAAAAGATAAAAGCAAGTGGATTGAAGCAGGTGGAAGATATTAACTAACTCTTTCGGTGCCTGAATTTAAATAGGGAAAAGAAACGATCCTAGGTAGTAGTCTAGGATCGTTTTGGATCATAAGCGTAACGCTGTTCAGTGAATTATTTCGCATGTTTGACCATCCTTATTCCTTAATATTTACTTTTTCACAATCTACTAAGAAATGTCACTGATTGTGCCGATATAGGCATTAATAGGATTTTTCTAGCCAAGGCCTTAACTTGCATCTAAAATTAAATCAAAGACGATTATATTTATCTGGAAGACGGCGGGAGTTTTTGCTTGCAACGAATAACGCTATTACACAGGGAGGCGGCGGTGACTTTGACTGAACAATACTGGTTACAGTGCTATACTGAGTTTTATAATTCATTGCCCGCCGGTAGGGAAAAAGATCATCTGGAAAAAAACGGTGAGGAGTATTTAAAAGAAGATCCCGCTTCGTTTATACAGTTCTTGTTCGTAAATCATGTGCTTAATCAATTTGATCCCATCGGTTGCTGTTATCCGATGATCTGGAATGAATACAGCGATTACGCTTGGAAGATTGTTGAATCTTATCGGCAAAACGATCCATCTTCCTTTGCGGTATTTTTAGATAGTTACCTTGATCAGATTTGGAGTTCCCTATCTCAACTAGACGAAATAGATAGGCAACAGACCACCGCGAAGGTAAGAAAAGAAATAGTAGAGAAGTTGCTATCAATAGAGATGTAGGACATCTTGTGCCCATCCCTCGAAGTTATTTTAATCCACTTTTTAAGTTCTTAAAGATCATACATATTCAACATAT